>NZ_JBSFJF010000024.1:0-118128 GCF_053597915.1 Streptomyces sp. NPDC001219
GCCCCGAGCGAATCCTCGCTCGGGGCCCACGGCGTTGTGCCGGGTGCGCGCTCAGACCAGGAAGTCCCGCGCCAGCTGCGCCGCCGCCCGCTCCAGCAGCGGGCCCGCCTCGGCCATACAGCGGGCCGGGTCGGGCTCCAGATCCGTCAGGGCGTACGCACGCCGGATACCGGCCGCGGCCAGCGCCTCCTGCGGCAGCCGGAGCCGGCCGCAGACCGCGACCACGTCCAGGCCGGCCGCACGGGCCGCGGCGGCGACACCGGCCGGTGCCTTGCCGTGCAGGGTCTGTGCGTCGAGCGAGCCCTCGCCGGTGATCACGAAGGTGGCCCCGGCCAGCGCCGGGGCGAAGCCCAGGACGTCGAGCATCACCTCGATGCCCGGCCGGAAGACGGCGTCCAGGCCGACCAGCGCGCCGTAGCCGACACCGCCCGCGGCGCCCGCGCCGGGCGCCAGGGCGTGTTCCGCGGCACGGGGGCCGACCGCACCCGCCAGCACCTCGGCGTAGTGCGCCAGGGCCGCGTCCAGGGTCGCCACGTCCGCCTCGCTCGCGCCCTTCTGCGGGCCGTAGACCGCGGGGGCGCCCTTCGGGCCCGTGAGCGGGTTGTCGACGTCGCTGGCGAGCACGATCCCGGTCTCCGCCAGCCGGGGGTCCAGGCCCGACAGGTCGGCGGTGGCCAGGTCGCGCAGCGGGCCGCCGCCGGGGGCGACCGGCTCGCCGTCCGCGTCCAGGAACCGTGCGCCGAGCGCCGCCAGCATCCCCGCCCCGCCGTCGGTCGTGGCGCTGCCGCCGACGCCGAAGACGATCGAGGTGGCGCCCGCGTCGAGGGCCGCGAGCAGCAGCTCGCCGGTGCCGTACGTACTCGCCGTCAGGGGCGCGAAGACACCGTCGGGAAGGTGCTGGAGTCCGGACGCCTCCGCCATCTCCACCACCGCGGTGCCGTCGGCGCCCAGCGCGAAGGTGGCCGTGACCGGCGCGCCCGTGGGGCCGGTGACCCGTGCCTCATGGCGGGTGAAGCCGGCCGCGAGGGCCGCCGCCACCGTGCCGTCGCCGCCGTCGGCGACCGGGACGGCCGAGACCGCCAGCCCGGGGACGACCTGCCGCAGACCGGCCGTGACATGCTCGGCGACCTCGACGGCCGTGAGCGACCCCTTGAATTTGTCCGCGGCGATCAGCACCTGTGCCGTGGGTGTCCTTGCTGCGTCCGCCACCGTGTTTCCCCTTGCTTTCGAACTGGCAGTCGCGCCGCTGTGACCTTATCCGGCACGTGGCGCGGCGAACAGGGCACACAGGTCCGGCTGCGCCGCCGAGCGCCCCCGGAGTGCGCCCCTCGGTTCCGCCGGTGGGGCACGGCGCCGAGCCCGTCCGTCTAGGCTCGCGCCGTGACGACGATGGACTACGCCACCTACCTCGCCGGGCTGCCCCGCGTACTCGCGGGCGCGGGCACCCTCTTCCGCGACGCGGAGGGCCGGCTGCTGCTCGTGGAGCCCAACTACCGCGACACCTGGATTCTGCCCGGCGGCACCGTCGAGTCGGACGCCGGCGAATCGCCCCGCCAGGCCGCCCGCCGCGAGACCGCCGAGGAGATCGGCCTGGACGTCGAGCCGGGCGCGCTGCTCGCCGTCGACTGGGTACGCGGCAGGCACCGGCCGCCCCTGGTCTTCTACCTCTACGACGGCGGGGTGCTGGACGCCGCCCGGCTCGCCACGATCCGGCTCCAGGAGGAGGAGCTGCTCTCCTGGCGGCTGGTCCACTGGGACGAGGCGCAGACCCTGGTCAGCCACGAGATGGCGCTGCGCCTCGACGCCGCGCTGAAGGTCCTCGCGGGCGGCCGGGGCCCGGCGGAACTGGAGGACGGGGTACCGCCGAGCGGCGCCGGCAGCCCGGCGTAGCGCGAGGTCCCGCCCTCGGCCGGGGGCTTTCGTGGCTGCTGGCCGGCCTGACGTGGGGGCGGTGCGCCACAGCTGACCGTGTCCCGCAGCTGGCGATGGGCCGTAGCTGGCGATGGGCCGTAGCTGACCGTGTCCCGCAGCCGGTGGCTCGCCGCGCCCGTCACTGACGGTCCGTCGAAACACGCTGGACGGCAGGGCGGCCGCGCTGCCTAGGCTGACCGCCATGGACGTCATCGCAGCGAAGATCGCGCAGGTGCCGGGAGTCGTCGGGGTGATGCTCGGCGGGAGCCGGGCGCGGGGCACCCACCGGGCGGACTCCGACTGGGATCTGGGGGTCTACTACCGGGGAGCACCGGACCAGGTGGCACTGGAGGCGCTGGCCGCGGAGCTGACCGGCGGCCCGGTCGAGGTGTACGGGCCGGGTTCCTGGGGTGCCTGGGTCAACGGCGGCGCCTGGCTGGTGCTGCCCGACGGCCGTCAGGTGGACCTGATTCTCCGGGACATCGAGCGGGTGCGACGGGTCTGGGAGGAGTGCCGCGCGGGCCGCTTCGAGATCGGCGAACAGGCCGGGCACCCGCTCGGCTTCTGGTCCCCCGCCTACCCGGGCGAGGTGGCGCTGGGCCAGGTGCTCGCCGACACCGGCGGCGCACTGGCCCGCCTCCGGAGCGAGACCCGGGACTACCCGGAGGCCCTGCGCACGGCACTGACCGGCACCGCGGTCTGGGACGCCGGGTTCTCCGTGGCGATGGCGGGCAAGTCGGCCGGGGCACGGGACGTCCTGCACGCGGCCCTGTGTCTGTCCCGCGCCGTCGGCGGCCTCGTCCAGGCCCTGCACGCCCACCACCGCACCTGGTGCCTCAACGAGAAGGGCGCCCTCACCGCGGCCGCCGGGATGCCGGACACCCCGCCCGGCTTCGCCACCCGCGCCACCGCCCTCCTCGGCGAACTCGGCCGTACGGAAGGCGAGTTGCGCCGGTCACTGACGGAGGCGGAGGGGCTGGTGGCAGAGGTACGGGCGGTGGTGGGCGGCTAGGGCCTGCCGGTCGAGGGGGCGTGTCGCCGCTGTCGGGCCCCGCGCCTGTCCGTACGCGCGGGGGCTCGGTCAGCCGCACGCCTCCGCCGGGAAGAGGGTGCCGGGTGTCCGCTCGAAGGCGAGCAGCCGGCGCTTGCGGTCGAGGCCGCCGCCGTAGCCGGTGAGGCTGCCGTTGGCGCCGACGACGCGGTGGCACGGGACGATGATGCCGACCGGGTTGCGGCCGTTGGCCAGACCGACCGCGCGGGACGCCGACGGGGCGCCGAGCCGCTCGGCGAGCTGCCCGTAGGAGACGGTCTCGCCGTACGGGATGGTGCACAGCGCCGCCCACACGCGGCGCTGGAAGGGCGTACCGCGGAGCGCGAGCGGCAGGTCGAAGGTGGTCAACTCGCCGTGGAAATAGGCCCGTAGCTGGCCGATGGCCCCGGCGAACGGCGGCTCGCCCGGGTCCGCCGGGTCGCCGAAGGTGTCCTGGGGCGGGCGGTGGCGCTGGTCGGTCATGTAGAGACCGCTGAGGGCGTCGCCGGTGGCGACGAGGGTGAGCGGCCCCACCGGGGTGTCGTCCAGGACGGTGTGGGTGACGGGGGCGGCGGGTTCGGGTGCGTGAACGGTCATGGCGGCGGACTCAGTTCGTCGGGAGGTGGTTGATGGGGTGGTCGTCGGTGGCCCAGAGGTACTGGACGGCGTAGGCGCGCCAGGGGCGCCAGAGCGCGGAGTGCCGGACGAGGGCGGCCGGGGTGGCCGGCAGGCCGAGGCCGGCGGCCGCGCGGCGCAGGCCGAGATCGGTCGGGGTGAAGGCGTCCGGGTCGCCGAGTGCGCGCATGGCGATGCATTCGACGGTCCAGGGGCCGATCCCCGGCAGCGCCGCGAGCTGCGCCCGGGCGGCGTCCCGGTCGCTGCCGACGTCCAGTTGCAGCGCGCCGGAGCCGAGGGCGGCGACGACGCCGGTGAGAGTGGCCCGGCGGGTACGGGGCATCGCCAGCCGCTCCGGATTCAGTCCGGCGAGCGCGGCGGTGGACGGGAAGAGGTGGGTGAGGCCGCCGTCCGGGTCGTCGACCGGTTCGCCGTGCGCCCGGACCAGCCGTCCGGCGTGGGTGCGGGCCGCCGCGGTGGAGACCTGCTGGCCGAGGACGGCGCGGACCGCGAACTCGTCCGCGTCGACCGTCCGCGGGACCCGGCGGCCGGGTGCCTTGTCGACGAGCGGGGCCAGTCGCGGGTCCTCGCGGAGTAGTCCGTCGACGGCTTCCGGGTCCGCGTCGAGGTCGAGCATCCGGCGGCAGCGGGCGATGGCTCCGGCCAGATCGCGCAGATCGGTGAGGGAGAGGCGGCAGTCGATGTGGTCGGGGCGGGGCGCGAGGGCGACGATGCCGTGCCCGTAGGGGAGGTCCAGGGTCCGGCGGTAGGCGCCGTCCCGCCACTCCTCGACGCCGGGGACCGCGGTGGCGGCGAGATGCCCGAAGAGGTTGTCGGGGTTCAGCGGCTGCCGGAAGGGGAGCCGCAGCGCGAGCGCACCGGGCACCGCCGCCCGCGGTCCGGGCCGGGCGCGCTGCCGCAGTTCCGTGGGGGACAGCGCGAAGACCTCCCGTACCGTCTCGTTGAAGGTGCGGATGCTGGCGAACCCGGCGGCGAAGGCGATCTCGGCCATCGGCAGTGCGCTGGTCTCCACCAGGAGCCGGGCGGTCTGCGCACGCTGGGCACGGGCCAGGGCGAGCGGCCCCGCCCCGAGCTCGGCCAGCAGCTGCCGCTCGACCTGCCGGGTGCTGTAGCCGAGCCGGGCGGCGAGCCCGGGGATGCCCTCCCGGTCGACGACGCCGTCGGCGATCAGCCGCATGGCGCGGGCCACGAGGTCGGCCCGCTCGTTCCACTCCGGGGACCCCGGGCTGGCGTCCGGACGGCACCGCTTGCAGGCCCGGAACCCGGCCTGCTGGGCGGCCGCCGCACTCGGGTAGAAGCGCATGTTCTCCGGCTTGGGCGGCACCACGGGGCAGCTCGGACGGCAGTAGATCCGGGTCGTGAGCACGGCGGTGTAGAACCAGCCGTCGAAGCGGGCGTCCTTGGACTGCACGGCGCGCAGACAGCGCTCGGTGTCGGTGTGCATGCCTTCAGGATTGCTCAGCCGACGCGGTCGGGCTGGCGAGAATCCGACATCGATGTCGGGGGCGGTACCACGGGTGGTGGCGGGTCGCGGTGACCGAGGAGCCCTGCCCGTCCGGCCCGGCGTCGGTCAGTCCGTCGGGCCGGTTTCTGCCAGCGCCGTTTCGTACGCCTCCCGTGCGCTGTCGTCGAAGACGACGAAGCGGATCTCGTCGAAGGCTCCGGGGGACGCGGCGGCCTCGGCGCGGACGGTGGCGACGGCGGTGCGGGCGCCGTCATCGACCGGCCAGCCGTACACCCCCGTGGAGATCGCCGGAAAGGCGACCGTCCGCGCGCCGAGTTCGCCGGCGACCCGGAGGGACTCGCGGTAGCAGGAGGCGAGGAGTGCGGAGCGGTCCTCGTTGCTGGTCCATACGGGGCCGACGGTGTGGATGACCCAGCGGGCCGGGAGGCGGCCGGCGGTGGTGGCGACGGCCTGGCCGGTGGGGAGGCCGGGGCCGTACTGTGCGGCGCGCAGGGCGCGGCACGCGTCGAGGATCTCCGGGCCGCCGCGCCGGTGGATCGCGCCGTCCACGCCCCCGCCGCCGAGCAGTGACGAGTTGGCGGCGTTGACCACGGCGTCCACGGCCTGTTCGGTGATGTCGCCCTGGACGAGGGTGAGGGAGAGGCTCATGGGGACCGAGCCTAAGGCGGTGCCTGGCGGATCTCCGGGAGCGACGGGCGGGGGGCGGGGTCGGGGGCCGGAGATCCGCTGGGGGCGGGGCGCCGCCTGAACGGCGTGTCGGTCAGCGGCGGTTGGCGCGCAGGCGGCGCCAGACCCGCTTGGCGGCGTAGTGGCCGGACATGCCGTGGACGCCGGGGCCGGGCGGGGTGGCCTGGGAGCAGAGGAAGACGGCGGGGTGGGCGGTCTCGTAGGGGACGCGGGCGAGCTTGGGGCGGATGAGCAGGCGCAGGCCGGCCGCGGAGCCGGTGGCGGTGTCGCCGCCGACGTAGTTGGCGTTGCGGGCGGCGATCTGGGGCGGGCCGGCGACCGCGCGGGCCAGCACGAGGTCGCGGAAGCCGGGGGCGAAGCGCTCGATCTGCCGCTCGACGACCTCGGTGGCGTCGCCCTCCCAGCCGTGCGGGACATGGCCGTACGCCCAGAAGGTGTGCTTACCCTCGGGGGCACGGGTGGGGTCGATCAGGCTGGGCTGAGCGGTGATCAGGAAGGGGACGGAGGGGTCCTGGCCGTGGGTCGCGGCGTTGAGCGAGGCGCCGATCTCGCCGCTGGTGGGGCCGATGTGGACGGTGCCGGCGCGCCGGGCCTCCTTGGCCGTCCACGGCACCGGGGCGGACAGCGCGTAGTCGATCTTGAAGACGCTGGGGCCGTACTTCACGTCGCGGTAGGCGTTGCCCAGTCCGGCGATCCGGGCGAGCGCGGTCGGGGAGGTGTCGAAGACGTACGCGCGGGCCGGCGGCAGGTCGTCCAGGCGCTTGACCTCGAAGTCGGTGTGCACGACGCCGCCGTGGGCGCGCAGCAGACCGGCGAGCGCGTCGGAGATTGCCTGGGAGCCGCCGCGCGGTACCGGCCAGCCCTTGTGGTGGCCGGCGAGGGCGAACATCAGGGCCATGCCGGCGGTGCCGAAGCCGCTGAGCGGGGCGTTGGCGTGCGCCCCGAGCCCGGCCAGCAGTCCGCGGGCCTTCTCGTCCTGGAAGCGGCGGTTGAGGAGGCTGACCGGCTGCATCGCGACCAGGCCGAAGCGGGCGTAGGTCACCGGGTCCTGCGGCAGGCCGAGCCACTGGGTGCGCAGGAAGTCGTGGGCCATGGTGTCCCACTTGCCGATGAAGGGCGCCACGAGTCTGCGGTAGGTGCCGGCGTCGCGCGGCCCGAAGGACATCGCGGTCTCGCCGACGGACTGGGCGAGCACGGCGGCCGTGCCGTCCGGGAACGGGTGCGCCATCGGGAGTTCGGGGTGCAGCCATTCCAGGCCGTGGCGGTCCAGCGGCATGGCGGAGAAGGCGGGCGAGCCGATGCCGGTGGGGTGCACCGCCGAGCAGGGGTCGTGGCGGAAGCCGGGGAGGGTCAGCTCCTCGGTGCGGGCGCCGCCGCCGATGGTGTCGCGGGCCTCGAAGACCTCAACGGACATACCGCGGCGGGCCAGTTCGACGGCCGCCGTCAGGCCGTTGGGTCCCGCTCCGATCACCACGGCATCGAGCATCCTCGGCACCTGCGCCACTCCCCTCGTGTGCGACCCTCGCCGTCGAGGGTCAGTTGGCGGCTGCCAGCAGTCCGAGGATACGCCGCGCCGTTTCGGCGTCCCGCGCCGCAGTGAAGGGCAGCGCATTGCCGCCTTCGATACGGAACGGCTGCCCGGCGACCGTGCCGCTGGCGCCGCCCGCCTCGTGGACCAGCAGCAGCCCGGCGGCGTGGTCCCAGGCGTTCTCCCAGCTGAAGGCCGTGGCGTCGATCTCGCCGCGGGCTATGTGCAGATACTCCAGGCCCGCCGAGCCACAGGGGCGCGGGGCGATACCACCGGTCTCCAGGGTGGCGAGCACCCGCTTCTGCTCGTCGTCGGTGAAGTCGTAATGGGAGGTGGCGACGTCGAGCACCGCGCCGGCGGACGGGCTGCCGGCCCGCAGCGGGACGCCGTTCAGCCAGGCGCCGGCGCCGCGGCGGGCGACGGCCATCAGGCCGAGCGCGGGGGCGTACGTCCAGGAGGCCAGCACCTCACCGCGGTGGGCGAGCGCGACGAGCGTGCAGAAGCCGGGGTCGCCGTGGACGAACTGGCGGGTGCCGTCGACCGGGTCGACGATCCAGACGGGGGCGTCGCCGTGCAGCGCGTCGAGTACCCGCGGGTCGGCGTGCACCGCCTCCTCGCCGACCACCAGGGAGCCGGGCAGCAGGGCCGTGAGCGAGGCGGTGAGGTGCTCCTCGGCGAGGCGGTCGGCGACCGTGACGAGGTCGTGCGGCCCGTTCTTCTCGACGATGTCCTCGGCGGCGAGCTGCCGGAAACGCGGCGTGATCTCGTCGGCCGCGGCGCGGCGCACGGCGGCCTCGACGGCGGCGAGGTCCAGGTCCAGCGCCGCCAGGCCGGGCGCCGGGGTGCCCGGGGCGGTGTCCGGGGTCGCGGCGGACGGAACGGCGGCAGACGGAGTGGCGGCGGCCGGAGTGGTGGCGGCCGGGGTAGCGGCAAGCGGGTTGATCTCGGTGTCTCCCGACTCTTGGGTACGCAGTGCTTCGATCATGTGTCCATCGAAACACGAGCCACTGACACAACGACTGGACTCCAGGTGAATTCCGGATGCCGCGGCGGGCACGGCCGGGGGCCGGCCCGCCCGGCGAACGCCGAAGGCGCGCCCGCCCCGGACCCTCAGCGCCCGACCGCGTACCCCTGCATCCCCCGCGGATTCGCCGCGGCGGACAGCACCCCGGTCTCCGGGTCCCGCGCCACCGCGCACAGCCGCCCCTCGGACCAGGCGTCACCCACCGTCACCCGGTGACCACGCCGCCGCAGCCCGTCGATCACTCCCTGGCCGATCCGGGACTCCACGGTCACGCTCCCCGGCCACATCGCACGCGGGAAGAAGGACCCGGGGAAGGAGTCGTTGTGCCAGTTCGGAGCATCGATGGCGCCCTGCAGGTCGAGGCCGCCGCGGACCGCCCCGCGCAGCGCCACGGCCAGGAAGAAGTGCAGCTGCCACTGGTCCTGCTGATCGCCGCCCGGCGTCCCGAAGGCCATCACCGGGACCCCGTCGCGCAGCGCGAGGGACGGGGTGAGGGTGGTGCGCGGGCGGCGCCCCGGGGTGAGCGAGTTGGGCAGGCCCTCCTCCAGCCAGGCCATCTGCAGCCGCGTGCCGAGGGGGAAGCCGAGCGACGGCACGACGGGGTTGGACTGCAGCCAGCCGCCGGACGGCGTGGCGGAGACCAGGTTGCCCCAGCGGTCGACGACGTCGATATGGCAGGTGTCGCCGCGGGTCGCACCGTTCCGGTCGATCTCGGGAGCCACATCCGCCGGCACCCCGCCGGGCCCGGCCACCGCCCCGTGCGCGACGGTCGGCTCGCCCGCCCCGCTCCCGGAGGCGCCCCGCACGTCGCGGCCCTCGCCACCCGCCGCCGCGTGCTTGCTCAGCCGCGGGGTGCGGCCGTCCGGGCTGCCGGGACGCAGCTCGTACGAGGCGCGCTCGCCGACGAGGGACCGGCGGGCGGCGTTGTAGCCGTCGCTCAGCAGCGCGTCGAGCGGCACCTCGGCGGCGTCGCCGTACCAGGCCTCGCGGTCGGCCATCGCCAGCTTGCAGCCCTCGATGAGCAGATGGACGTACTCCGGGCTGCCGTACGCGGGCAACTCCGGTGGCAGCAGCGCGAGTTGCTGGAGGAAGGCGGGGCCCTGGGACCAGCTGCCGGCCTTGGCGACGGTCCAGCCGTTCCAGTCGTGGGTGACCGGCGCCTCGTAGGTGGCGGAGAAGGCGGCCAGGTCGTCGCCGGTGAGGGTGCCCGCGTGGCGTTCGCCGGAGGTGTCCATGGCGGGGCGGGCCGCGAAGGCGGCGAGCGCCTCGCCGATGAAGCCTTCGCGCCAGATACGGCGGGCGGCGTCGATCTGCGCCTCCCGGCCGGTCGCCGCGGCCTCCGCCTCGGCGGTCAGCCGGCGCCAGGTGGCGGCCAGCGGACGGTTCCGCAGCAGCCCTCCGGGGGCGACGGGCCGGCCGTCGGGGAGGTACAGCTCGGCGGAGGAGGTCCACTCCGTCTCGAAGAGTGCGCGGACCGTTTCGACGGTCGCGCCGATCCGCTCGACGGCGGGATGGCCGTGCTCCGCGTAGCCGATGGCGTACCGCAGCACCTCGGCGAGGGACTTGCTGCCGTGATCGCGCAGCAGCAGCATCCAGGCGTCGAAGGCGCCGGGTACCGCGGCGGCGAGCGGTCCGGTGCCGGGCACCAGGTCGAGGCCCAGCGAGGTGTAGTGCGCCACGCTGGCCCCGGCCGGTGCCGGGCCCTGGCCGCACAGCACCCGCACGGGCCCGTCCGCGGGCGCCAGGAGGATCGGCACCTCCCCCGCCGGGCCGTTCAGATGCGGCTCGACGACATGCAGCACGAACCCGGCGGCCACCGCTGCGTCATAGGCGTTTCCGCCGTCCTCCAGGACGGCCATCGCGGACTGGGACGCCAGCCAGTGCGTGGTGGAGGCCATGCCGAAGGTGCCTTGGAGGGTCGGGCGGGTGGTGAACACGGTGACTCCTCGGTGGTGCGGTGGGAACGCGGTGCGGCGGGTACGGGGCGGCCGTCCCGTCGACCGGCCCTTCGCGATCGTACGTACGGCTCGCCGACCTGGCCGAGGCCCTGACGCAGCTCGCCGGGTGCGCCCCTCGCCTACCGGGAGGAGACCTTCCCGGACCGCGGGCACATAGGCTCATGCCCGCGGTCCGGCAGCCCGGCTTCCTGAGCCCGTACGAAGCCGGTCCGGAGCCCGTCCCGGAGCCCCCGAAGAAGTGAGGCGACACCCCCATGAAGCGCACCGCGCTCCCCCGCTCCGCCGAAGGCGTCCGCTGGGACGGCCTGGCGCTCGGCCTCGACGGTCCGGCCCGCCCGCCGCTGCGGGCCGAAGTCGCCGACGGGCGGCGGCTGGTGCTCTTCCAGGGAGACGAGGCGGTGCTGCTGGCCCGCCAGCGCGTCACCCATCGCGGGGTCCACTACGCCCGCACCGGCCGCTACACCTCGCCGGTGCCTCCGCTGCGAGCAGGGACGGCCCGTACCTACCGGGAGGCCTGCCCGGACGACGACACCTGGCTCGCCCGGTGGGCCCACCACTTCGCGAGCGCCCTCCGGGAGAGCGTCAACGGGCCGCTGCATGAAGGGGATTGGCAGCTCACCCGCGGCCTTCCTCCCCGGTGGGACATCAACGCGAACTGGGCACGGCTGCCGCGACACGACCCGGCCATCGGCCACATCACCTGGTTCGGCCACGGCGATCCCGAGGAGGACGCCCGTGACATGCTGCCGCTGCGCCCGCTGCCGGACCCCGATACGGCGCGGGTGAAGGCCTACCGGCGCCAGTACCGTGAAGGCGTCCTGCCTCCCGTCCTCCTCTGGTGGGTGAGCGGACTCGACACCTTCCTGGTGCTGGACGGGCACGACCGCCTGGCGGCCGCACTCGCCGAGCACGGCCGCCCGCACGTCCTCGCCCTGGCCCGGGAACTCCCTGACCAGTGGGCCACCCGCTACGCCCAGCCCCTGATCAGCCACCACGCGGACCAGGTCACCGGCCTGGAACGGGACCACGCCGCGTGCCCTCCGCTCGTCGAAACCCTGACCCGGGCGGCCGACCGCCGGCTGGGACAGCAGTTGCACGAGCTCGCCACCACCCCGGACCGGACCTGCGCCTGGCCCCTCCCCGGCGGCGCCCCCACCTGGGACGCGCTCGCCCGCCGGCACGCCCCCGGCTGGTACCCGGACACCGAGAACTGACAGGACGGGTCGCGCGGAAAACCGACAGGACGGACCGCGGCGGGGCTGCGTACGCTCGCACCATGACCGGTACCGGCGCCTCCCCCGACCAGGCATCCCACCGCCCCCTCGTCGCGATCCTCACCGGAGCGGGGATCTCCACCGACTCCGGGATTCCCGACTACCGGGGGCCGAACGGGCTGTGGCGGCGGGACCCGGAGGCCGAGAAGCTGGTCACCTACGACACGTACATGGGCGATCCGGAGATCCGGCGGCGGTCGTGGCGGATGCGGCAGGAGAGCCCCGCGTTCCGGGCGCGGCCGAACGCCGCGCACGAGGCGGTGGCCAGGCTGGAGCGGTCCGGGACCCCGGTGCGGGTGATCACCCAGAACGTCGACGGGCTGCATCAGCGCGCGGGGATGCCCGACCGCAAGGTGCTCGAACTGCACGGCACGGTGCGGGCGGTCACCTGCACCCGCTGCCATGCCCGGTCGTCGATGGCCGAGGCGCTGGAGCGGGTGGCCGCGGGCGAGCCGGACCCGGCGTGCCTGGTGTGCGGCGGGATTCTGAAGTCGGCGACGGTGATGTTCGGTGAGCGGCTCGACCCGCGGGTGCTCGGTACGGCACTGGGCGTGGCGAAGGCGGCGGAGGTCTTCCTGGCGGTCGGTACGACGCTCCAGGTCCAGCCGGCGGCCTCGCTCGCGGGGGTGGCCGCCGAGCACGGCGCACGGCTGATCATCGTCAACGCCGAGCCGACGCCGTACGACCCGCTCGCCGCCGAGGTGATCCGCGAGCCGATCGGCAGTGCGCTGCCCCGGCTGCTGGAGGGGCTGGCGGAGGACTCCGAACAGTGACCAGGGCAAGGCCCGCCCGTACGCCACGGGGCAGCACACGGACGGGGCCGGTCTCAGAGGGGCCAGGAGTGCGCCGGGTCGTCCAGCCACACCCTTTGGCCTTCAACGGTCACGGTCAGACCGAACCGCGAGGTGTCCGGGCGGCCATGGCCGTCCCACCATCGGTACGCGTTCTCCACTTCGTCCCAGAGCCGGCGCGGGCCGAATTGCCACACGCGCGCCGACTCCCCGTCCCGGAACTGCACACACGCCCATGAGTTGTCACTCAGACCGTAGAACCAGACAGGCCGTGCGCCGTCGTTCTTGTTCGCCTCGACGTATGAGCACTGCGGGACACGGAGTCCGATGACGAAGCGCTCCGAGCCGAATTGCTCCCCGATGAACTCCGCTTCGGTGATCATCGTTGATGATTCGTCGCCGTCCGTCACGCTCCCCGTCACGTACTCGGAGTGCGCCCGGGGAACGAACCGTTGGGAGCGGAGCTTCATGAATTCCACGGGGCCGGTAAAGGCGCCCGAAGCGCTCTGCCCGTCCGATGCCACCACCAGGCGAGCCACAGCGTCGGCGTGACTGTGGTTCGTCCCCCACGGGGCCACGATGACCCCGCCGGGCCGGCACTGCGCCACCCACGCGAACGGGAGGGCGCGGAGGCCGCACGTAGCGATCACCCGGTCATACGGCGCCGCCTCCGGGTAGCCCTGGAGCCCGTCGCCGTGGACAACACGCAGAGGGATTCCCAGCCGCTCCACAGTCGCCATGGCGGTCGTGGCCACCGCCCGGTCCACCTCCACCGTGGTCACACACCCCGGCCCCGCACGATGGGCCATGAGCAACGCGTTCCAGGTGGTGGCGGTGCCGATCTCCAGGGCCTGATGACCGGGCTGGAGGTCCAGTTCCCGGAGCATGCGGAACACCACGGAGGGCATGGACGCGGAGCTGGTCGGCACGTGCCCCGGTGCGGTGCCGGTGTGCTTCCCGTCGTCCCACTGCGTCACGATCGGTACGTCGGAGTCCGCGAACTCCTGCCACCTGGCGGGGTCGTCCGCTCTGGAAACGGTCACGCTTCGGCCGGCCTCCATGTCGAACGGCCACATGAGGTCCGGCAACACGGTGGATCGGGGGACGGCCGCGTACGAGGGTGCCCAGTCGGAGGAAAGGGCCCCTGAAGACGTGAGGGCACGCCCCAGCCCGTCCAGGCTGGGGCGCTCCTTGTGTGCGTCGGTGGTCACTGCTCACGCAACCTTGGGCGGGTTGGGGACGCCGGGGCCGCCGTCCGGGGTCGGGGGCGTCTGCGGGCCAGGCCACGGCTCACCGGGGACCTTGTCGCCGCCGTCGTTCGCAGGGATCGTGATCACATTTCCTCCTGATGGATTCCTGATGAGGTTTCATCCGTCCGACCGGTGCCATCCATGGAGCGGCGCCGTGGGGCCTTGCCCGCCCCCGCGTCCCCTCTCGTGAGCGGTAGCGCGCCGGTCTCCACAGCCACCCCGTCATGCTGCGGATGGCGCCGGAGCAACACCCGGCAGTCCACCGCCTTCGTCCGGTCTCCGGCCCTTTCGGCCGCCTTCAACTCCCGTTTCAAGTCGGCACACTTCGCGCAGCTCACGACATTCCTCGCTTGCCGGCAGGCCGGAGCTTCGCCAGGGCCCGGAGCTGTCGCCCCTCGTGCTCCGCCCCCGGTCGCGGGCGGCCGAGTGCCCCGATCACGCCCGCGCCTCCCTTCCGTGGGGATGGCCCGCGATCACACCGTTGAGGCTCCGGACCTCCAGTGAACGGCCCGCTCGGCGAGCTACTTCCCGGTCCCTGCCGCAGGGTTCACACACATCGCACCCCGGAACAGGAACGGGCTCCAGCTCCGGGCCTGCCCGCCCCGGGCCCGCTCGCGCACATTGCTCAACCATCCGAACCCCTCACTGTGTGTGGCTGGTTGGTGACAAGAATGGGGTAGGAATCGGTACTGTGAGGGGAGATTTGGCGCCCAACCTGGGCGTTGGTCAGATCGGCATATGCACGTGCAGTTGACCGGCATAAATGACGCGACAACCGCACGTGACCAGGTCAATGGTCAGGGGGAGTTATGGACATGAACGCGGGCGCGGCAGGGGGCACGCAGGGCGCAGACGACCCGCGCCGGGAGTTCGCCGAAGAGTGCCGGAGCGCACGCGAGCTGCACCCGGACGGGCCTCTCAACCAGACTCAGCTAGCGAAGCTGGCCCGAACGTCCAAGAGCACAATTTCCCGCGTGGAAACGTGCAAGGGTCCCATCCCCCCGGACCTACCGCCCCTGTTGGACCAGATCTTCTCGACGGACGGGAAGTTCAAGCGTCTCTACGAGGATGCCGTAGCGCGCTCGTTTCCGTCGCTGTACCGGCAGCGTATGGCGCTTGAACGAAAGGCCCTTGTCATCCGTGAATGGTCCCCGACCATCGTCCCGGGGCTTTTCCAGACGGCTGACTATGCGCGGTTCTTGTTCAAGGGGGGAGCCCCGCTCGCGGGAGACGATGAGGTGGCGGCGTTCATTACCAACCGGCTCACGCGCCAGGCCATGCTGGACGCGGAGGCTCCCCCGGATATTCGTGTGGTGCTCTGCGAGTCGGTTCTTCGGCGTCGGTTCTGCCCGAAGGACATCATGCGTCGCCAACTGGCGGCCTTGCTGGAAGCCGGGGAACGCCCGACTGTTCGCATCCAAATTCTCCCGCTGGATGCGCCGGCGCACCTATTCAGCGACTGGCCCGTGACGCTCCTGACCGCTCCAAGCCACACGGTCACTGTCTGTGTGGAGAGCTATCGGACCGCCGGTATCGTGGAGGCGCCTGACGATGTGCGTACGGCGCTCCGTACCTACGATGAGCTCACGAGCGACGCACTTTCGGCACGGGACAGCGCGCGCCTGATCGTTAAGCAGATGGAGACACTGTCGTGAAGATCGGTCCGACCCAGTGGGTCAAGTCCAGCTACAGCAGCGCAGAAGGCGGCAACTGCGTGGAGTGGTCCCCAGCGTACGCAAGCGCCCACGGATTCGTCCCCGTCCGGGACAGCAAGGACCCGGAACGCCCGGCCCTGATGTTCGAGTCGACCACGTGGTCAGCCTTCGTCGCCGGCGTGCAGGCAGGGGAGTTCCCCGCATAGGTTCGTGCAGCGAAACACAGTCGGCCCCCTCCGGATGTCCAGGAGGGGGCCGACTCGCGCCAGAAGCCGTTCAGTCGGCGAACGCCGGAAGGATCTCGGCTCCGTAGGCGTCGATGGTGGATTCCTTGGCGTCGTGCATGGCGTAGAGCGCGAACTGGTCCACGCCCAGCGCCTGGAGCTGCCGCAGCTTCTCGACGTGCGCGGAGGCCGGGCCGAGGAGGCAGAAGCGGTCGATGACGGCGTCCGAGACGAAGCCCGCGTCCGGGTTGCCCGACCGGCCGTGGTGGGCGTAGTCGTAGCCCTCGCGGGACGCGATGTAGGCGGTCAGCTCGTCCGGCACCATGCCGGAGTGTTCGCCGTAGCGCGCGACGAGGTCGGCGACGTGGTTGCCGACCATCCCGCCGAACCAGCGGCACTGCTCGCGGGCGTGGTCCAGGTCGTCGCCCACGTAGGCCGGGGCGGCGACACAGATGGTGATGTCGGCCGGGTCACGGCCGGCGTCCTTCGCCGCGGTCCGTACCGCCTTGACCATCCATTCGGTGAGGAAGGGGTCGGCCAGCTGGAGGATGAAGCCGTCGGCGAGTTCACCGGCCATGGCGAGGGCCTTGGGCCCGTAGGCGGCCATCCACACCGGGAGCTTGCCGTCCTTGATCCAGGGGATCTTGATCCGGTGGTCGCCGACGTACGCCTCGCGCCCCTCGGCGAGGTCACGGATGACGCCGATCGACTCGCCCAGCCGGGCCAGGGTGTTGGGCGGGCGCCCGGCCACCCGCATCGCGGAGTCACCGCGCCCGATACCGCAGACGGTGCGGTTGCCGTACATGTCGTTGAGGGTGGCGAAGGTGGAGGCGGTGACCTCGGGGGTGCGGGTGGTGGGGTTGGTGACCATCGGGCCGACGATCAGCCGCTCGGTGTGTTCCAGAATCCGGCTGTAGATGACGAACGGTTCCTGCCACAGCACGGTCGAGTCGAAGGTCCAGCCGTAGCGGAAGCCGTTGCGCTCGGCACGGCGCATCAGGGACACCACGGCGGAGGCGGGCGGGTCGGCCTGCAGGACGAGTCCGAAGTCCACGGCGGCGCTCCTTAGATGAGGTACTGGCAGGTGCCGCGCGGGATGTACTGGCCGTGGCCCGCGCGTCCGGTGTACTCCCGGCGGTCGAGGACGAGTTCGCCCCGCGAGAGCACGGTCTCGACCTGCCCGGTGAGCTGTTTGCCCTCGTAGGGCGAGTAGTCGACGTTCATGTGGTGGGTCCCGGCGGAGACGGTCTGCTGGACGGCCGGGTCGTAGATGACGAGGTCGGCGT
Organism: Streptomyces sp. NPDC001219; assembly: GCF_053597915.1. Lineage (NCBI taxonomy): Bacteria > Bacillati > Actinomycetota > Actinomycetes > Kitasatosporales > Streptomycetaceae > Streptomyces > Streptomyces sp. NPDC001219. Next base: position 16,720 of record NZ_JBSFJF010000024.1, read on the forward strand.
CGGAGCCGGGGGCGATGGTGCCCTTCTTCGGGTAGAGGCCGAACATCCGGGCCGGGGTCGCGCAGGCGATCTCGATCCAGCGGCGGCGGCTGATCCGGCCCTCCACGACGCCCTGGTGGAGGAGGTCCATCCGGTTCTCCACGCCCGGCATCCCGTTGGGGATCTTGGAGAAGTCGCCGCGGCCCAGCTCCTTCTGCCCCTGGAAGCAGAACGGGCAGTGGTCGGTCGAGACGACCTGGAGGTCATTGGTGCGCAGCCCGCGCCACAGCGCCTCCTGGTGCTCCCGCGGCCGCAGCGGTGTGGAGCACACGTACTTGGCGCCCTCGAAGTCCGGCTCGGCGAGGTTGTCGGTGGACAGGAACAGATACTGCGGGCAGGTCTCGCCGAAGACGTTCAGCCCCTTGTCGCGGGCCTGGGAGATCTCGGCGAGGGCTTCCTCGGCGGAGACATGGACGACGTAGAGCGGGGCCCCGGCCACCCGCGCGAGCTGGATGGTGCGGTGGGTGGCCTCGGCCTCCAGGAGCACCCGGCGGACCTCGCCGTGGTAGCGCGGGTCGGTGTGGCCCGCGGCCAGCGCCTGTTCGACGAGGACGTCGATGGCGATGCCGTTCTCGGCGTGCATCATGATCAGCCCGCCGTTGTCGGCGGACTGCTGCATGGCGCGCAGGATCTGCCCGTCGTCGCTGTAGAAGACGCCGGGGTAGGCGGTGAACAGCTTGAACGAGGTGACACCCTCCGCCACCAGGAGGTCCATCTCCTTGAGGGTGTGCTCGTTGACGTCCGAGAGGATCATGTGGAACGCGTAGTCGATGGCGCACTGGGCGTCGGACTTGGCGTGCCAGGCGTCCAGTCCGGCGCGCAGCGACTTGCCGCGGGACTGGACCGCGAAGTCGATGAGGGTCGTGGTGCCGCCCCAGGCGGCGGCGCGGGTCCCGGTCTCGAAGTTGTCGGAGGAGAAGGTCCCGCCGAACGGGAAGTCCAGGTGGGTGTGCGCGTCGACGCCCCCCGGGATGACGTATCTGCCGGTGGCGTCGATGACGCGGTCCGCCGCGCCGGTCCAGCCGCCGGCGGTGGCGCTGCCGTGTGCCGCGAGGGCGGCGACCCGGCCGTCCTCCACCAGGACATCGGCGTGGACCTCATCGGCGGCGGTGATCACCAGTCCGCCCTGAACGACCGTACGGCTCACAATCCTGCTCCCTTCCACACCAGTGACATCGATGGCACGGGAAGGCGGAGCCCGACGCGCACCATCCCCCCGGCAGGTCTGCTCCGCTGACGCCACGCCACAACCGGTCTACACCCGTAGATCACGGTTGAGAAGGAGACCGTAGAAGCATGTCACCCACCGTGGCAATACCGTGACCGCTCATCAGCGGAGACGTTCGTGTTGCGCCGACGATCAGCTGGACGGTTCAACGCGGGGCGCGGCCACGGGGCGCGCGGTGCCCGTGGGAGGGGTGCGGGAGTGACGCGTTGGGCAGGTATTCCGCCGGACCCGCGGGCGAACCCCGCGGGCGGCCCGGCATTCTGACGGACGAATCGGAAAGGCGGCGGCTTCATGGAGCAGAGCACACCGTGGGAGTTCTCCGACGACCGGGGGCGCCTGGCGGTGGCCGGCCACCGGCCGTTGCGGATCGTGGCGTACATACAGGCGGGGGCGACGCTGTGGGACCACGGCATACGCCCGGTGGGGCTCTTCGGGTCCCAGCACGACGGCGCCGCCCCCGACCCCGCCAAGGCCGGCGAACTGCCGCTCGCGGAACTCCCCTATCTCGGTTCGGGCGGTGCGCTGCACCCGGACTCCCTGCTGGAGGCGGAGCCGGACCTCGTGGTGGCCGTGACGTACGACGGTGAGCAGGTCTACGGGCTGGAGCCGAAGACCGCGCTGGAGCTGGAGACCCATGTCCCGGTCGCCACCGTCGCGGTGGGTCCCGGCCGGAGCCTGCCCGAGGTGCGCGAGCGGTTCGCGGCGCTCGCCGGATCGCTCGGCCATGGCGAACCCCTCGTCCGTGCGCGGGAGTTGGACGCCGCGGAGGATGCCCTGCGGCAGGCGGCGGGCGGGGCTGCGCGGCCGCGGGTGCTGGCGTTGTCGCCCGCGGGCCCGGAGCGGGTGCATCTGGCCCGGCCCGGCTCCTGGCCGGATCTGCGGGCGCTGACCGAGCACGGTGTGGACCTGCTCCAGCCGGCCGCGGGCGCCGGGGTCAACTGGTCCACCGTCGGCTGGGCGGACGCCGCGGCGCTGGAGCCGGACATCGTGCTGATGGACGTCCGGGTCAACGCCGCCCGGCCCGAACAGCTGCGGTCCGATGCCCACTGGCGCGCGCTGGAGGCCCGGTCCCGGCTGCTGCCGTGGAACCCGGAGGCCCCGTGCAGCCGGCGTGCGCACACCCGCTTCTTCACCCTGGTGGCCGACACGGTGCGGGAGACCGCCGGGACCGGATGAGCGTCCCGGTCCGCACGGCGGACGGGGGCCCCGCGCCCGGCGACGCCCCCGCCACGGCCGCGTCCGCTACGACGGGGCCAGCTGCCCCTGCGCCGTGCGCAGCGCGTCCGCCAGCAGGTCCGCGCCCTCTTCCGCCTCGGCGACGGTCAGCGTCATCGGGGGTGCGATGCGCAGCGAGGCGCCGCCCTGACCGCCCTTGCCGATCAGCAGGCCGCGCTCGCGGGCGGCCTCCAGGACCAGCGAGGCAGCCTCCGGCGCGTGCTCGTCGGTGCCGGGGCGGACCAGTTCGACGCCGATCATCAGGCCGCGGCCGCGCACTTCCCGTACCAGGTCGAGGCCGGCCGTGACCGCCCGCAGCCGCTCGATGAGCAGGCCGCCGACCCGCCGGGCGTTGCCCTGGAGGTCGTGTTCCAGGAGGTAGCCGAGGTTGGCCAGGCCCGCGGCCATGGTGACCGGGCTGCCGCCGAAGGTGGAGATGGAGTTCGCGGAGAGCGAGTTCATCACCTCGGCGCGGGTCACCACCCCGCCGATGGACATGCCGTTGCCGATGCCCTTGGCGAAGGTGAGCAGGTCGGGCGGGCCGTTGCCGTCGTGCGCCTGCCAGCCCCAGAAGTGGTCGCCGGTGCGGCCCCAGCCGGTCTGCACCTCGTCGCTGATCCAGAGGATGCCGTGCCGGGTGAGCACCTCGCGGAACGCGGCGTACAGGCCGTCCGGCGGCATGGTGAAGCCGCCGACGCCCTGGACCGGTTCGGCGATCAGCGCGGCGACCCCGCCCGCGGTCTGCTGGAGCATGTCCTCCAGGTCGGCGACGCAGGCCGCGGTGTAGGCGCGGTCGTCGAGGTCCGCGTACGGGCCGCGGCTGCGCACCCCGCCGTGCACGTACAGGGTCTGGAGGGGCGAGAGGCTGGTGGGTGACCAGCTCTGGTTGCCGGTGATGCCGACGGTGGAGAAGGACCGGCCGTGGTAGCTGTTGCGCATCGCCAGGATCTGGTTGGAGCGGCGGTGCGTGGTGGCCAGCAGGAGGGCCGCGTCGTTGGCCTCCGTGCCGGAGGTGGTGAAGAAGACCCGGGCGTCGGGGATGCCGGAGAGCGCCGCGATCCGCTCCGCCAGCTCGACCATGGGGCGCGAGAGGTAGAGCGTCGAGGTGTGGATGATCCGGCCGGCCTGTTCGGCGACGGCCTTGGTCACCTCGGGCAGGGCGTGCGCCGTCATGGTGGTGAGGATGCCGCCGAAGAAGTCGAGGTAGCGGTTGCCCTCGGTGTCCCAGACGTGGCGGCCCTCGCCGTGGGTGAGTTCGAGCGGCCGCTCGTAGTAGAGGCTCAGCCAGGAGGGGAGGACGGACCGGTGACGGGCGTGCAGGCTCGGGGGTTCGTGGCTCATGGCTGCACCAGCCCGTCGTAGGCGTCGGGGCGGCGGTCGCGGTAGAAGGCCCACTGCTGCCGGACCTCGTCGATCAGTGCGAAGTCGAGGTCGCGGATGACCAGTTCCTCCTTGGAGTCGCTGGCGACGTCGCCGACGAACTGGCCCCGGGGGTCGACGAAGTAGCTGGTGCCGTAGAAGTCGTTGTCGCCGTACTCCTCGACGCCGACCCGGTTGATCGCCGCGATGAAGTACTCGTTGGCGACGGCGGCGGCGGGCTGTTCCAGCTGCCAGAGGTAGGCGGACAGGCCGCGGGAGGTGGCGGAGGGGTTGTAGACGAGCTGGGCACCGTTGAGGCCCAACTGCCGCCAGCCCTCGGGGAAGTGGCGGTCGTAGCAGATGTAGACGCCGACCTTGCCGACGGCGGTGTCGAAGACCGGCCAGCCGGCGTTCCCCGGCTTGAAGTAGTACTTCTCCCAGAAGCCCTTGACCTGCGGGATGTGGTGCTTGCGGTAGGTGCCCAGGACCGTGCCGTCGGCGTCGATGACGGCCGCGGTGTTGTAGTAGAAGCCGGACTGCTCGACCTCGAAGACGGGGACGACGATGACCATGCCGGTCTCGCGGGCCAGGGCCTGCATCCGCCGGACGGTCGGCCCGTCGGGCACCGGCTCGGCCCAGCGGTAGTGCTCGGGCTCCTGGACCTGGCAGAAGTACGGGGCGTTGAAGACTTCCTGGAAGCCGATCACCTTCGCACCCTGCGCGGCCGCCGCTCTGGCGTACTCCTCATGCTTCGCGATCATCGATTCGGTGTCGCCGGTCCAGGTCGCCTGGACCAGTGCGGCACGCACAACATCGGCCATGAGCTGCTCCTTTGTCGATGCGTCAGCCTGCAGCCCGCGCGGGGATCTACGCGTGTGGAGGTGACCGTAAGCCCCGTCACGGACCGTGGCAAGACCATCTCCCCCGTGGCGCGTCCACCGGCGCACCGGAAAATCGACAGGCAGACTTGGAAGTTTACCTGTTGATCTCGTACGCTGGACATATGCCGGAAAACGACGTGGAACGCCTGGCGGGAGACCTCGGAGCGGCCGTGGTGCAGCTCATGCGGCATCTGCGCGCCGCCTCACCCCAGGGCGAGCTCACCCCGAGCCAGCGCGCGGTGCTCTCCCGGATCGACACCGGCGGGCCGGCCACCACCGCGGCGCTGGCCCGCGCCGAACTGGTCCGCCCGCAGTCCATGCGGCAGACCGTCGCGGTGCTGGAGGAGCGCGGCATCCTCGCCCGCAGTCCGCACCCGACCGACGGCCGGCAGGTGGTCTTCTCCCTCACCGACGAGGGCCACCGGGTGCTCGGTGCCGTACGGCAGGCCAAGCACAACTGGCTGGCGGTGGCGCTCGCCGACCGGCTGACCCTGGAGGAGCGGCAGACCCTGGAGACGGCGGCCGGGCTGATACGGCGGCTGATGCCGGAATGAGTGAGTCCGCCGCCGCGGAAGAGGCCGCGGCCCGTACGGGGGACGCCCCGGCCGGCTCCGGTGGGCCCGCCGGCGAACCCGGCCGTGCCTTCGGCGCCCGGCTGATGACCCCGCTGCTGCTCGGCTCGCTGCTGAACCCCCTCAACTCGACGATGATCGCCACCACCCTGGTGGCCATCGGCCAGGACTTCCACGTCGGCGCGGCCGGCACGGCCTGGCTCGTCTCCGCGATGTATCTGTCCAGCGCCGTCGGCCAGCCCTCACTGGGGCGGCTCGCCGACGGCGTCGGCCCCCGCCGGGTGTTCGCGGCCGGTGCGCTGACCGTCTGCGCGGCGGGCCTCATCGGGGCGCTCGCGACCAGCTTCCCGCTACTGATCGTCTCCCGGGTCGTGCTCGGGATCGGCACCGCGGCCGCCTACCCGGCGGCGATGGCGCTGCTGCGCGCCGAGTCGCGGCGGCTGGGCGAGCCCACCCGCGGTACGTCCTCGGGCGGCTCTCGCTCGCCGCACTGGGCAGTGCGGCGCTCGGCCCCGCGCTCGGCGGGCTGCTCGCCGCGACCGCGGGCTGGCGCGCGGTGTTCGCCGTCAACATCCCGCTCGCGCTGCTCGCCCTGGTCGGCGCGCTCGCCTGGCTCCCCGCGGACCGGAAGGACACCGGCGGCGGACGGACCAGGGACGCTCGCGCGCGTCCGTTCGACCTGCTGGGCATGGTGCTGTTCGCCGCGGTGCTGACCTGCGCGATGTTCTTCCTGCTGGACCTCCGGGACCCGCGGTGGCCGCTGCCGGTGGCGGCCCTCGGGCCGGCGGGCGTCCTGGTGTGGTGGCAGCTGCGCCGTCCGGAGCCGTTCCTCGATCTGCGGATGCTCGCCCGTAACGGCCCGCTGGTCCGCACCTACCTCCGGCACGGGCTGGCCTACCTGGTCATCTACTGCGTGCTCTACGGCTTCAGCCAGTGGCTGGAGCAGGCGCACGGCTTCTCCTCGTTCCAGGCCGGTCTGGTCATGCTGCCGATGTCCGGCGCGGCGGCGTGCTGCGCGATCTGGGGCGCCCGGACGAAGGGCATCCGCGCCCCGCTGGCCGTCGCCGCCGGCTGCCTCGCCCTCGGCAGCGCGGCCCTCCTGCTGTTGCACGGCGGCAGTCCGCTGATCGCGCTGCTGTGCGCCGGGGTGCTCTTCGGCATCCCGCAGGGGCTGGCCGCTACCGGCAATCAGGCCGCGGTCTACGCCCAGGCACCGGCCGACGCGGTGGGCGCGGCCGCCGGGCTCCAGCGCACCGCCCAGTACCTCGGCGCGATCACCGCGGCCGGTCTCCTCGGGCTGCTGTACGGGGCACGCGCCTCGGACCCCGGCCTGCACGGCATCGCGCTGACCGGCGTCGCCCTCGGCGTGCTGCTGCTCCTGCTGACCCTCACCGACCGCAGCCTGCGGACCGGCGCCTCCCGGACCGGCGGCTGAAACGGGCTCCCGGCACCCCGGCCGCAGACCGCCGCTCCGGCTGCCCTCCGTCCCCCGTCACCACCGCACAAGGAGCACCCGATGCCCGTGACCACCCTCGACAGCACGACCGCCCTGGTGCTGATCGACCTCCAGAAGGGCATCGCGGCGCTGCCCACCGCCCCCGAACCGGCCGCCGCCGTCATCGCGCGCGGCGCACGGCTGGCCGCCGCGTTCCGGGCGCGCGGGCTGCCCGTCGTCCTGGTGAACGTCACCGGCGGCGCACCGGGCCGTACGGAGTCCGCGCGGCCCGCCGGTGAGCCGCCCGCCGACTGGGCGGAGCTGGTGCCCGAACTCGGCCGGCAGCCCGGCGACCTCACCGTCAGCAAGGAGCGGTGGGGCGCCTTCCACGGCACGGACCTGGACCGGGAGCTGCGCCACCGCGGGGTGACCCAGCTCGTGCTGGGCGGCATCGCCACCAGCATCGGGGTCGAGTCCACCGCCCGTGCCGCGTACGAGCACGGCTACCACGTCACCCTCGCCACCGACGCGATGACCGACCTGGACGCCGGGGCGCACCGCAACAGCCTGGAGAAGATCTTCCCGCGGCTGGGCGTGACCGGCAGCACCGAGGAGATCCTCGCGCTCCTGGGCTGAGACGGCGGGCGGTCCGCCGCTGGTCAGGGGCGGACGCCGGCGTACCGCGCCGGGTGGCCGGGCGGCCGCCGCTCGTGCCAGCGCAGATCGTCCTGCAGCTGGGCGGCCAGCGAGATCAGCCGCGGCTCCCCATGGGCCGGACCGAGCAGCTGGGCGCCCAGCGGCAGGCCGTCCGTGCTGAACCCGGCGGGCACGCTCACCCCCGGCCAGCCGAGGACGTTCCACGGCCAGGCGTACGGGCAGGCCGCGATCATGGCCTGATCCGTACGCCAGCCGCTGAGCTTGGCGAGGGTGCCGATGCGCGGCGGCGGGGTGGCCGTGGTCGGTGTCAGCAGCACGTCGTAGGGGCCGAACAGCGCGCCGATCCGCCGCTGTTGGCGGCGCTCGACGGCGCGTGCCCGGCGCAGCACGGGACCGCCGAGCAGCCGTCCCATCCGGGCCGCCTCCCGAGTGCGGCGGTCCAGCAGCGAGCGGTCGGGGACCCGGTCGGCCCACTCCCCGACCCCGGCGGTGGCCCGCGGCACGAAGGCCAGCCCGACCAGCCCGTAGTCCGGTTCCGCCTCCTCGACGAAGTGCCCGAGCCGGACCAGCGTGCGGGCCAGGCCGGTCACCGCCTCCCGGACGTCGGGGTGCAGCGGCTTGGGCGTGAAGGTGAAGGCCGCCTTCCAGGACAGCGCGATACGCAGCCGCCCCGGGTCGCGCCGGGCGGCCTCGCGGGCCGCGATGGCGGGCGGCCGGTGCAGATCGCCGTCGTGGTTGCCGCTGGCCACGTCCAGCAGCAGCGCCGCGTCCTCGACCGAACGGGCCAGCGGTCCGATGCCGGTGATCCCCTGGAAGGCCTCGGGGTCCGGCCAGGTGGAGATGCGGCCGCGCTGGGGTTTGATGCCGACGAGATGGGACCAGGCGGCGGGGATACGGACCGAGCCGGCGCCGTCGGTGCCGAGAGCGGCGGGGACCAGCCCGGCCGCGACCGCGGCGGCCGACCCGCCGGACGAGCCGCCCGGGGTGTGGGCGAGATTCCACGGGTTGCAGGTGTTGCCGAAGGCCGGGCCCTCGGTGAACGGCCACTGGCCCAGCTCACAGGCGTTGGTCTTGCCGACGATGACGGCGCCGGCCGCGCGCAGCCGCCGGACGACCTCGGCGTCGCGCTCCTTGGGCGGGAACTCCCCGGCGCAGCCGAACGCGGTCGGCTCGCCCGCCACATCGGTGTCGTCCTTGACCGCGACCGGCACCCCGAGCAGCGGCAGCCGCTCCCCGGCCGCCAGTCTGCGGTCGGCCTCCGCGGCCTCCGCCATCGCCGCCTCGGCCCGTACCCGCCGGAAGGCGTTGACGGTGCCCTGGGTGGCCTCGATGCGCTCCAGCGACCGCCGGACCAGCGCGGTCGAGGTCACCCGGCCCTCGGCGAGCGCCCGTGCCTGCTCGGCCAGGCCCTCCAACTCGCCCGCCGTGGCACCGATGTGCCGGGCCGGGACCTGCCCGGCCTCGCTGTCCTGGCTCTCGTCAACGCTCACGCTGCGTTCCCTCCCTGGGACCGCTCATTCGAACGAACGGTCCCAGGAGGCTAATCGCCACCGCCACGGCCATCAACGACGCCGCGCGGGGTGCCACATCGACGACACACGGACGGCACACAGCGGTCCGGCCGTGCCGGCGAGGTGACATCCGGCTCCCGTGCCGCGGGCGTTAGGACCGGTGCACGACGCGCGCCGCGCCGCCGCCGCGCCGTACCTTTTCGGCCGCGGCCAGCCAGCGGCCGTCCGACAGCCGCTGGATGGCGGTCGCCGCGCCGATCTCCGGGTTCTCCTTGAAGGCGTGGCCGAGCGCTTCGAGTTGCCGGCGGACCGGGCTGTTCCACAGGCCGGGTTCGAGTTCGGTGCGGGCCGCGTTGCGCTGGCTGGCACGCGGTGCGGCGATGGCGTCGACCAGCGGCATTCCGCGGTCGAGGTGGTTGACCAGGGTCTGCAGCACGGTGGTGATGATGGTCGCGCCGCCGGGCGAGCCGAGCGCCACCGCCGGCCGGCCGTGCCGCAGCACGAGAGTCGGCGACATCGACGAGCGCGGCCGCTTGCCGGGGCCCGGCAGGTTCGGATCGTGCACGGCGGGGTCGGCGGGCGCGAAGGAGAAGTCGGTCAGCTCGTTGTTGAGCAGGAAGCCGCGGTGCGGGACGACGATGCCGCTGCCGCCGGTCTGCTCGATGGTCAGGGTGTAGGCGACGACGTTGCCCCACCTGTCGGCGACGGTCAGATGGGTGGTGTTCTCCCCCTCGTACGTCGTCGGCGCGGCCCGGCCGGCCGCGGCGCAGGGCTTCGGGTGGCGCGGGTCGCCGGGCGCGAGCGGGCTGGTCAGCGCCTTGTCGTCGTGAATGAGGCAGCCGCGGGCGTCGGCGAACCGCTGTCCGGTCAGGCCCCTGGTCGGGACGTCCTCGTGCGCCGGGTCGCCGACCCAGCGGCCGCGGTCGGCGAAGGCGATCCGGGACGCTTCGAGGTAGCGGTGGAGGTACTGCCGCTCGGTCAGCCGGGACAGGTCGCTCCGCTCCAGGATGTTGAGCGCCTCGGCGACGGAGGTGCCGCCGGAGGAGGACGGCGCCATGCCGTAGACGTCGAGGCCGCGGTAGCGGGTGTGGGTGGGCTCCTGGCTCAGGACGCGGTAGGCGCGCAGGTCCCCGGCGGTCAGGTCGCCGGGCCGCACGGTGCGCGGGGAGCCGGCGCGCACCGGCGGTGTGCGGACGGTGCGGACGATGTCCCGGGCCAGCGCGCCGCGGTAGAGCGCACCGGCGCCCTTCTTCGCCAACTCCCCGTACGTACGGGCCAGATCGGGGTTCCGCATCGTGGAGCCGACCACCGGCAGCTCGCCGCCGGGCAGGTAGAGGCGGGCGGTCGCCGGGAAGTCGCGGAAGCGGGCCTCGTTGTCCGCGGTCTGCCGGCGGAAGGTCTCGTCGACCGTGAAGCCGTCCGTGGCCAGCCGCTGGGCGGGGCGCAGCACCTCGCCCAGGGACCGGCTGCCCCACTTGCGCAGGGCGGTGTCCCAGGTGGCGGCGGTGCCCGGGGTGCCGACGCTCAGCCCGCTGGTGACGGCGTCGTCGAACGGGAGAGGCGTGCCGTGCTCCAGGAAGAGGTCCTTGCCGGCGGAGCGCGGGGCGGTCTCCCGGCCGTCGAGGGTGCGTATGACCTTGCTCCGGGCGTCGTAGGAGACGAGGTATCCGCCGCCGCCGATGCCCGCGGAGTAGGGCTCGGTGACGCCGAGGGCGGCGGCGGTGGCGACCGCGGCGTCGACGGCGTTGCCACCCTTCCTGAGCACCTCGATACCGGCGGCCGAGGCGTACGGGTCGACGCTGGAGACGGCGCCGCCGGAGCCGACGGCGACCGGGGTCTTCTCCGGAGTCGCGGTGGCGGCGAGGTCCCGGTGGGCGGGGCCGGGCCGTGCGGGCGCGGCGGAACCGGCGGCGGCCGGGACCGTCATCAGGGAGCCGGCCAGCGCGGCGGCCGCTCCCAGAACGGTGAGGCGTCGGACTCTGGTCATACCGGGGTTTCCTCCCAGAGGCTGCACGGGGGCGGCAGGGGCCCGGAGCCTACTCGCGGCAACAGCCCGCCGACAGAGGGCGTTTCGGGCCCGGCCGCCCCGGTGGCGGCGGGGATCAGCCGCCCCTTTCCGCCCGGATCAGGTATGCCCGTACGGACCGGGACAAGCCGTCCCAGCTGCCCGCCCCGCCCTCGAACACACCGCCGGAATGCCGCTACGCTCCCCGGCCATGGACGACACCCTGCTGCTCCTGACCGTGGCGGCCGCGGCCCTGATCGTGGGCCTGGTGGCCGGCTGGGCCGGATACTCCGCGGTGGCCCGCCGGAAGCCGGCCCGCGAGCAAGGCTTCTTCGGGCTTCCGGACGGTTCGGAGTGCGTGCTGGTCACCCACCGGGACAGCTCCTCGGCCCACTGGAGCATCCCGCGCCATGACGCGCTGGCGCTGCTGGGGCTGGCCGCGGTGATCGAGAACTGCGGTGCGCACCCCGAGGTCGCCCCGCACGACACCGGCCTCCAGGGCTTCGGGGCGCGTACCGAGTTCTGTGTCGGCGACCCGACCGCGCACCGGCGGCTCGCGGCCCACCTGGCCAATCTGCTGCCGGGCGTGACGGTGCACCCCGGGGACGAGTCCGGCGCGGGCCGGGGCACCTTCACCATCGGCGGCACGGAGTACCGGATGGAGCCCGGTGCCGTCGAGTACGTCCTCCTGGCCCGGCTGACCGCCGGCGAGGGCGACCGGCCGGTGTTCCTGGCGGCCGGCCAGCGCCCGGTCACCCACCGGGCCGCGGTCCGCCATCTCGTGCGCAACCGGGCCCGGCTGGCCCGTAGGCACGGCAGCGACGGCCAGTTCTGTCTGCTGCTGAAGGTGGTCAACTCGCAGGCGTACGGGCCCGATGTCGTCGAGCTGGTCGGGGATGTCACCAAGGCCGCGCTGGCGGCGCCGGAGCCGAAGGGCCACCGGGCGACGGCCTGAGCCGGGAGAACAGCGGCCGCCCTCCTACGCCTGCCCCTCCCCCGGCGCCGTGCCGGTGGGAAGGCGGTAGGGCACATTGACCACCGTCACGCCCGGGGTGAACAGCAGCCGGGCCTTCAGCCGCAGGGCGCTCTGGTTGTGCAGCGGCTGCTCCCACCAGTGCCCGACGATGTACTCGGGGATCACGACCGTGACGGCGCCGCCCGGGTAGCGCGCACAGACCTCCAGGATGTGGTCGATCACCGGCCGGGTGAAGTCCCGGTAGGGCGAGCTGAGCACCTGCAGCGCCACGTCGATGTCATGGGCGTCCCACTCCTCGCGCAGCTCGCGTACGTCGCCGGGGTCGACGGCGACGGTCAGCGCCTCCAATGTGGTGGGACGCATCGCGCGGGCATAGCCGAGGGCCTTGAGGGTGGGCGCGTGCAGGGAGTTCACCAGCACCCGCACATGGTTCCCGGCCGGCTCCCAGGGCCGGGCGCCGGGGGCGACGGCCAACTCGCGGTCGAGGCGCCGGTAGTGCTGGTGGATCGCGCGCATTCCCAGGAAGAGCAGCGGCATGGCGATCACCACGATCCAGGCGCCGTGCAGGAACTTGGTGATCAGGACGATGACCAGGACCACCCCGGTGAGCACCGCGCCGACCGCGTTGATCGTCTGGGAGCGCCGGTGCCGGGCCCGCTCGCGTGAAGGCAGCCCCGGCTCGGCGAGGACGGTCCGCCAGTGCCGGACCATGCCCGTCTGGGAGAGCGTGAAGGAGACGAAGACGCCGATGATGTAGAGCTGGATGAGGCGGGTGAGTTCCGCGTCGAACAGCACGATCAGCCCGATCGCGGCCAGCGCGAGCAGGATGATCCCGTTGGAGAAGACCAGCCGGTCCCCGCGGTTGTGCAGCTGCCGGGGCACGAACCCGTCCTCGGCGAGGATCGACGCCAGCATCGGGAAGCCGTTGAAGGCGGTGTTGGCGGCGAGGATCAGCACCCCGGCGGTGAACGCCTGGAGCAGGTAGAAGAGCGTGTCGAGGTCGCCGAAGGCGGCGCGGGCGATCTGGGCGAGCGCGGTGGAGGTCGGGGTGTCCGGCGGCAGCCCCAGCTCGGTGGGCTGCACCGCGACATGCACGTCGGAGAGCATGGCCAGGACGGTGATCCCGCCGAACATGGTGACCGAGAAGAACCCCATGACCAGCAGCGTGTTGGCGGCGTTGCGGCTCTTCGGCCGGCGGAAGGCGGGCACTCCGTTGCTGATCGCCTCGACGCCGGTCAGCGCGGTGCAGCCGGACGCGAAGGCGCGCATCCCCAGCAGGACCAGGGCCACGCCGGTGTAGTCCGAGACGGCGTGCAGCGGCAGGTCAGCGGACTCGGCGCGGATGCTCGCGCCGGTGGCCAGCCGTACGGCCGCGACCGCGAACATCAGGTAGATGAAGAAGACGAACCCGTAGGTGGGCACGGCGAAGACCCGGCCGGATTCCCGGACCCCGCGCAGGTTCATCAGGGCCAGCAGTGCCACGAACCCGACGGACAGCGCCACGTCGTGGCCGCCGAGGGACGGAATCGCGGAGGTGATCGCGGCGACGCCGGACACCACGGACACCGCGACGGTCAGCACGTAGTCGACCAGCAGCGCGCTGGCGGCGGTGAGCGCCGCGTTCCGCCCGAGGTTCTGTGCGCTGACGCGGTACGCCCCGCCGCCGCCGGGATAGGCGTAACAGGTCTGCCGGTAGGACGCCACGACCACGACCAGCACCAGCACGATGGCGGCCGCCGCGTACCAGGTCAGATGGAGCAGGGCGATCCCGCCGAGGCCGACGACCAGCAGGATCTCCTCGGTGGCGTAGGCGACCGAGGAGAGCGGGTCGCTGCAGAAGATCGGTAGCGCCAGTCGCTTCGGCAGCAGCGTCTCACCGAGGCGCGCACTGTCCAGCGGACGGCCCACCATCATCCGCTTCGGCCTGAAGAATTGGCTCATAGCCGGACAAACTATGGGCCGCCCGGTGGAGCGGGAGGGAGGCTCGCGGGCCCGTGCCGCATCCCGGGCGGCGCCCTGGCGGCCCCTCCGGCGGCGGCCGGTGAGCGGCCCGCCGGTGCGAGCCGATCGGGTACGGAACCGCCCGCCCCGGTGTCGCTTCCGCTCCCGCGGCGGGCCGCGTGAGAGCACGTGAGGGGTGGACCCCGATCAGCACACCCGTACCCGGCGGATGTTCCTGCACGCCGCGGTCGTGCTCGGGACGCTCTCCGCCGCCCGGGTCCTCTTCCCGTCCGACGAGGGCACTCCGGAGACCGGCCCGCGGCCGCCGGCCCCGTCGCCGGCGAAGCCCTCCGGTACCGAGGGCGGGCCGCTGATGACCGCCGAGCGCCCGGGGAGTGCCCCGGGGCCGTTCCGGCTGCGCCCGATGGCCGGTGAGACCTCCCGCTCCGGGCCGGGCGCCTCACCCCCGCACCCCGATGTCGCCTTCCGCCTGTCCACCGACCGCCGGGAGGTCTTCCTCACCTTCGACGACGGGCCGCACCCCGCCCACACGCCCGACATCCTGCGGATTCTGCGCCGCCACGACACCCGCGCCACGTTCTTCGTCATCGGCGAGAACGCCGTCGAGTTCCCCGACCTGCTGCACGCCCTCGCCGACGACGGCCATGCCGTCGCCAACCACACCTGGAGCCATCCGCAGCTGACCACGCTGCCGCCGGGCGCCGTCCACAGCGAACTCGGCCGCACCAGCGCCCTGATCGAGGACGTCCTCGGCACCGCTCCCGACATGGCCCGCGCCCCGTACGGCGACTGGGACGACCCCTCGCTGAGCATCTGCAACGCCCTGGGCATGTCCCCCGTCGGCTGGGCGGTCGACTCGCAGGACTGGACCGCTCCGGGGGCCGAGGCCATCGCCTACACGGTGCTGGACGCGCTGCACCCCGGGGCGATCGTGCTGTCGCACGACGGGGGCGGTGAGCGCAGCCAGACCGTGGAGGCGCTGGACTGGTATCTGCCGCGGCTGCTGGACGAGGGCTATCGCCCGGTCCGAATCGTGCCCTGACCGGCGGCCCGCGGGCTCCCGGGGGCGGCCGCGGTGAGAGCGGTCACCCCGTGCGGCGGAAACCGACTCAATGGTTTATCGTTCAATTTGGAAGCGGGTGCCGACCCGACGGCGCCGCACGGCCCGCCACCGCGAAGCCGGCCCAGCGCCGCCCCGCGGCAGGCCCGGAGGCCACCGCCGTCGCCGCCCGCGCCCCCGAGACCGCCCCGGCCGAATTCCCCCGTTCGGCCGGGGCTTCCCCGTTCTCAGCGCAGGTACGACGCCCCGTTGACGTCCAGCACCGTCCCGGAGGTCCACTGCGCCTCGGGCGAGGCGAGGTAGTGGACGGCGGACGCGATATCGGCGGGCGCGGCGACCCGGCCGAACGGGCTCTGCTGCCGCACGTCCTCGGTGAGCCGGTCAGCGACCCGCTCGGTCTCCACGAAGCCCGGAGCCACCGAGGCCACCCCGATGCCGTACGGCGCCAGGTGGACCGCCAGCGACTGGCCCATCGCGTGCAGCGCCGCCTTGGACGCGCCGTACGCCGGGTGGTCCGGTTCGCCGCGGAAGGCGCCGCGCGACCCGATGTTGACGATCCGGCCCGCCACCTCCCGCTCGATCATGTTCCGCGCCGCGCCGTAGCTGACATGCGCAGCCCCCAGCAGGTTCACGTCCACGACCTGCCGCCAGGCGTCCCGCCAGTCCTCGAACGAGGTGCGGTCCAGGGGGTGGGCCACGTTCGCGGCCGCGTTGTTGACGAGCACATCGACACCGCCCAGCCCGGCCACCGCCGCCTCGACCAGCGCCGCCGCGCCGTCGGGTGTCCGCAGGTCGCCCTGCACCAGCACATGCCCGCTCCCCGCGAGCCCCGCGAACGCCTCCTCCGCGGCCGCCCGCCGCGACGCGTAGTGCAGCGCGACCCGGTCCCCGTGCGCGGCGAAGACCTCGGCCACCGCCCGCCCGATCCCCCGCGACGCCCCGGTCACCAGCACCGCCCGGCTCATCGGACACCCTCCGCCCCGGCCCGCGGACGGCGGCGGCAGCCGGCCCGCCCGGGGGGCCTGTCGAGTGCGGTGAACGCCCAGGAATGGTTCATCAACGGATCGGTCCTCATCTCGTGCGCCGGCACAAACGGTCGTGAGGCATCGTAAGGAGGCGCCCCGCGACGGCGCTCGGGGCCGGTGGGGCACCCGTTCGGGCGCCACCCGTATTCCCCGGCGGGCATGCCGCGGCGGCGGAACGGGCGTTGACTGCTGGATGTCCGTATGTGCCAGCAGCGCCGGCCCGCATCGGGAGCACCTATGTCGTCGCCGAGGAATCCGAGCGGGCCGGCCGCGTCCGGTGAGCGGGGACTGCTGCGGCGGACCGGTGAGTGGTGTGCCCGGCACTTCGTCGTCGTTCTCGTCCTGTGGCTGGCAGCCCTGGCGGGGCTGCAGGTGCTGCAACGCACCTACGGCGGGGAGTACTCCGACGACTTCGCACTGCCCGGTGTCCAGTCGACGCAGGGCCGCGAGGTGCTCCAGCGGCACGACCCGAAGGCGGGGGGCTACAGCAGCCAGGTCGTGCTGCACGACGACACACCGCTGACGGGCTTCCGCGACGACATCGACGGTGCCGTCACCGCGCTCGGCAAGCTGCCGGACGTGCTGTCCGCGCAGAACCCGCTGCCGGCGCCCGGCGCCCCGCCTCCCGCGCGGCCGCCCGGGGCGCCGGACGTCGGGCCGCTGTCCACCGACGGCCGCACCGCGTACATCACCGTGCGGTTCAGCGTGCAGCCGTCCACGCTGAAGCCGGATTATCTGGACGGGGTCGACGCGGCGGTGCGGCCGCTGCGCTCCGCGGGCGTGGAGGTGGAGTACGGCGGGTCGCTGGGTGAGCTGGCCCGGCCGGAGCCCGACGACCGGACCAGCGAGGCGATCGGCTTCGGGGTGGCGATCCTGGTGCTGCTGGTCGGCTTCGGGAGTGTCCTGGCGGCCGGTATCCCGCTGCTGACCGCGCTGATCGGCGCCCTCTGCGGACTGGCCTGCCTGGGGCTGGTCGCCGCCGTCTTCGTCTTCGCCACCGTCTCCCCCACCCTGGCCACGATGATCGGCCTCGGCGTCGGGATCGACTACGCGCTCTTCCTGCTCACCCGGCACCGGCAGAACCTCATGGACGGCGCGGACCCGGTGACCGGGGCGGGCCGGGCCGTGGCGACCAGCGGCCGGGCGGTGCTGGTGTCCGGCTGCACGGTCATCATCGCGCTGATGGGACTGTGGGTCTCGGGCGTCTCCTTCATCGGCAAACTGGGGGTGGCGGCCGCCGTCACCGTGGTCTCGGCGGTGCTCGGCGCGCTCACCCTCGTACCGGCGCTGCTCGGGCTGGCCGGCCGCCGGATCGACCGGCTCCGGGTCCGCCGCCCGATCGCCGAGACGGACGCCGAACCGGGCGAGGAGGCACACGGCACCTGGCACCGCTACGCCCAGCGGGTGGAGCGCCGCCCGTGGTGGTACCTGGCGGGCGGGGTGTTCGTGGTGGTCGTGCTGGCCCTTCCGGTCTTCTGGATTCAGCTGGGGCACATCGGCGACGGCGCCGACCCGAAGTCGTTCACCGACCGGCGCGCCTTCGACCTGATGTCCTCGGCGTTCGGCCCCGGTTCCAACGGCCCGCTGACCCTCGTCATCGACCAGTCCGCGGTCCCCCAGGCGGACCGCCCGATGCTGGCGACACAGGCGCAGCAGACGCTCACCGACGTCCCGGGCACCGCCTTCGTCACGCCGCTGAAGGCCACCCCGGACGGCGCGGTGCTGACCGGCACCGCCTACTCCACCCAGGCCCCGCAGAACGCGGACACCACGGACCTGGTCAACCGCCTCAAGCACGACCTGCTGCCGGCGGCCGTCAAGGGGACCGACGCGCACGGCTATGTGACCGGCACGACCGCCGGCCAGGTGGACTTCCTGGACATCGTCGCCAGCCGGCTGCCACTGATCATCGCCGTGGTCGTCGCGCTCGCCTTCGTCATCATCCTGGCCGTCTTCCGCGGGGTGCTGGTCGCGGTGAAGGCGGCGGTGCTCAACGTCCTGTCGATCGCCGCCTCGTACGGGGTGGTGGTGGCGGTCTTCCAGTGGGGCTGGGGCGGCCCGGCGCTCGGGGTCTCGGGCACGGTGCCGATCGAGAGCTACGTCCCGATGATGATGTTCGCGATCGTCTTCGGGCTGAGCATGGACTACGAGATCTTCCTGCTGTCGCGGGTGCACGAGGCATGGCTGCGCACCGGCGACGCGAAGGCGAGCGTGGCGCACGCCCTGGAGATCACCGCCCGGGTGATCACCTGTGCCGCACTGATCATGGTGAGCGTGTTCGCCGCGTTCATCATCAGCGACAACATCGTGGTGAAGATGCTGGGCCTGGGCCTGGCGGTGAGCGTGCTGATCGACGCCACCGTGGTCCGGCTGCTGCTGGTGCCCGCGGTGATGACGCTGCTGGGCCCGGCGGCCTGGTGGACGCCCCGGTGGCTGGACCGCGTCCTGCCGCATGTCCGTACGGAGGGCGAGGAGCAGCTGCCCGCTGAGGGACCGCCGCGCGGGGACGCGCCGCGGAGCGGGGCCCGGCCGGGCGGCGGCGCCTGAGGGCCCCGGCCGGCCCGGCCGCCACCGCCGGCCGCCGTCCGATCTGCGAACGCCCCCGTCTCGCCCGATCATCGAACCATGGCCCCGTCCGCCGAGCGTGGCTCGGCCCCGTACCCCGTGATCCGGCCGATGCTGGCCACGATCGGCCCGCTGCCCGCCGCGCACGAGGAGGCGGCCTGGGCGTTCGAGGCCAAATGGGACGGGGCGCGCTGCATCGTCAACACCCCCGGCGACGGCACCATCCGGCTGGTCACCCGCGCGGGCAACGAGGCGACCGGCAGCTACCCGGAGCTGGCGCCGCTGGGTGAGCAGCTGCGGGGGCGGCCCGCGGTGCTCGACGGTGAGGTGGTGGTGCTGGACGCGCGCGGACGGCCGGACTTCGGGCTGCTGCAGCGCCGGATGGGGGTGGTGAACCCGCGCCGCACGGCCCGGCTGGCGATGGAGTACCCCGTCCACCTCGTCCTCTTCGACCTGATGTATCTGGACGGCTCGCTGCTCGGGTCGCCGTACTACGAGCGCCGGTCCCTGCTGTCCGGGCTGCGGCTGCGCGGCCCGAACTGGTCGTCGCCGGAGTATCTGGCGGGCCAGGGGCAGCAGGCGTGGGAGGCCTCGCTGCAGGCGGGGCTGGAGGGGGTGGTGGCCAAGCGGCTTTCCTCGGCCTATCTGCCGGGTGTGCGGTCGCCCGAGTGGCGCAAGACCAAGCATGTGCTGACCCTCGACGTGGTCATCGGGGGCTGGACGGAGGGGCACGGCGGGCTGACCGGGCTGCCGGGCGCCGTGCTGGCGGGGGTGGCCGAGCCCGCGGGGCTGCGGTATGTCGGCTCGGTCGGCTCGGGGCTGTCCGACCGCGAGCGCCAGGAGCTGGCGCGGTACCTGGACGTGATCCCGCTCGACCGGTCCCCGTTCCTCAACCCGGTGGAGCTGGCGGGGGTGCACTGGGCCGAGCCCCGGCTCGTCGCCGAGGTCACGCACACCGGCTGGACCTCGGCCGGCCGGCTGCGGCATCCGATCTGGCACCGGCTGCGGCCCGACCTCACCCGCCTCGGCTGAGCCCGGCCGCCCGGCTCGCCCGGGCCGCGGCGGTGCGCCGGGCGGCTGACACGAGGGAGTACCCGCCCCCGGCCGGGAAGGCTCGCCCTGAGGACCGGAGCAACCGCAGACGGAAGGAGTCGGTGATGCCCCAGCCCGACGCCGGCAACAACGGCGGCACCACGGACGGCGCGGCGGACGGCGCCACACCCGCCGCCACGGACGGCAATGTCGCGTACGGCAGGAAGCCCTTCAAGCGTTCCAGGAGCCACTTCGCGGACCGTGTCACGGCGGACGGGCGCGACGGCTGGCCGGTCGAGGCGGGCCGCTACCGGCTGGTGGCCAGCCGCGCCTGCCCCTGGGCGAGCCGCGCCGTCATCTCCCGGCGGCTGCTCGGCCTGGAGGACGCGGTCTCGCTCGCCGTCACCGACCCGATCCAGGACGACCGCAGCTGGCGGTTCACCCTGGACCCGGACGACCGCGACCCCGTCCTCGGCATCCGCTTCCTCAGCGAGGCCTACGACGCCCGGGAGAAGGACTACCCCGGCGGGGTCAGCGTGCCCGCCCTCGTCGACGTGCCCAGCGGGCAGCTGGTCACCAACGACTTCCAGCGGCTCACCCTGGACTTCGCGACGGAGTGGACGGCGCTGCACCGGCCCGGCGCACCCGACCTGTATCCGGAGCCGCTGCGCGAGGAGATCGACATCGTCATGGCGGGCGTCTACCGGGACGTCAACAACGGCGTCTACCGGGCGGGTTTCGCCACCGGGCAGAGCGAGTACGACGCCGCCTTCCGCGATCTGTTCCGGCGTCTGGACCTGCTGTCCGAGCGCCTGCACGACCGCCGCTACCTCGTCGGCGACACCCTCACCGAGGCGGACATCCGGCTGTTCACCACCCTGGTCCGCTTCGACTGCGTCTACCACGGGCACTTCAAGTGCAACCGGTTCAAGCTGGCCGAGGACCCGGTGCTGTGGGCCTACGCCAAGGACCTCTTCCAGACGCCCGGCTTCGGCGACACCGTCGACTTCCACCACATCAAGCAGCACTACTACCAGGTGCACACCGGCATCAACCCGACCGGCATCGTCCCGGGCGGACCGGACCTCTCCGGCTGGCTGACGCCGCACCACCGTGAGGAGTTGGGCGGCCGGCCGTTCGGCGACGGCACCCCGCCGGGCCCGGTGCCGCCGGCCGAGGAGGTGCCGCCCAGCGGACGCCCCGAGCATCTGCTGACCGGCGCCTGACCCGCCTCCGCGCCCGCCCCCGGCCGCCGGGAACCGGCCCCGGCCGCCGGGCCGTGAGACCCTGAGAGCAGACAGCACGGACACACCAGCGGTGCACCGGAGCCTGCCGCGCAGGCGCCGAGCACCCGGGCCCCGGTTCGCCGCCGCACTCCACCCGCCCCACGCGCCACGCGAGGAGTGAGCCCGATGAGGATGGTCCTGACGGCCCGGATACCGACCGAGGCCGGCAACGAAGTGATCCAGAGCGGCAGTCTGCCGAAGATCATGGAGACGGCCCTCGCCGCCCTTCAGCCAGAAGCCGCCTACTTCACCCTCGACGGCGGCGAGCGCACCGCCTACTTCTACTTCGACATGACCGAGTCGTCGCAGATGCCGACGCTCCTCGAATCGTTCTTCATGGATCTGCACGCGAAGGTCTCGCTCCAGCCGGTGATGAACACCGCGGAGCTGCGCAGCGGTCTCGGCCAACTGATGAGCGGCACCTGAGCCACCGCCCGGCCCGGCGCCCCCTCACTCCGCCCCGGTGCCCTCCGGTTCCCGGCGCGCCAGCCCCGCCAGCACGTCGAGCGCCTCGGCCAGCACGTCGAGGGGCGGCGAGGCGAGCGCCAGCCGTACGGCGTTCGGCGCGTGGGCCGGGCCGACGGCGAAGGCCCCGGACGGGGTGACGGCGATGCCGCGGCGTGCGGCGGCGGCCACGAAGGTGTCGGCCCGCCAGGGGTCCGGAAGCTCCCACCAGCAGTGATACGCCTGCGGATCGGCCTGTACCCGGAATCCGGCGAGCCGTTCGGCGGCGATTCGCTGCCGTGCCGCGGCGTCGCCGCGCTTCTCCGCCTCGGCGGCCGCCGCGGTGCCGTCGGCCATCCAGCGGGTCGCCGCGTCGAGCGCGAAGCCGGCGGCGGTCCAGGTCCCCGTCCTGAGGGCGGCCGCGAAGTCCGGTGCGCTGTCCGCGGGCACGGTGAGGAATCCCAGTGACAGTCCGGGCGCGAGCCGTTTGGACAGGCTGTCGATGACCACGGTGCGCTCCGGCGCGAGGGCGGCGAGCGGGGAGAGGTCGTCGCGGAGGAATCCGTAGATCGCGTCCTCGATGGCGTGGAGGTCCAACTCCCGGAGAACGGCGACGAGTTCGGTGCGGCGGCGGACGGGCATGGTGCGGCCGAGCGGGTTGTGGAGGGCGGGCTGGAGGTAGACGGCGCGCAGCGGAGGGGCGGTGCGCAGCGCCTCGGGGGTCAGGCCGTGCTCGTCCATGGCGAGGGGGACGAGCGTGACGCCGAGGCGGGCCGCGATGCCCTTGACCACGGGGTAGGTGAGCGCCTCGACGCCGAGCCGCTCACCGGACGGGACCAGCGCGGCGATCGCCGCGGCCAGCGCCTGCCGCCCGTTGCCCGCGAAGAGCAGCTGCCCGGGGTCCGGGGCCCAGTCGCCGCGGGCGAGGTGCGCGGCCGCGGTCCGCCGGGCCGCGGCCGTGCCGGTGGCCCCCACCGGGCGGAGCGCACCGGCCAGCGCGTCGGGGCGCAGCAGATGCCCCAGGCTCTTCGCGAGCAGCGCCGGATGGCCGGGCAGCACCGGGAAGTTCAGCTCCAGGTCGACCCGCGCCCCGCCCGGCTCGGCGAGGGCGGGTTCGGCCGCGGGCGCGGCGGCGCGGACGAAGGTGCCGCGGCCGACCTCCCCCACCGTCAGCCCGCGCCGGCCCAGTTCCCGGTACACCCGGGCCGCGGTCGAGCCGGCGATCCCCCGGTCGCGGGCGAACCGCCGCAGCGGCGGCAACCGTTCCCCCGGGGGGAGCCGGCCGGCCGCGATATCCGCCGCCAGGTCATCGGCGAGCGCGCGGTAGTCGTCCACCCTGTCCACCCTTCACTCCCTCGGACGCCGCCACCGACGCCGCACCAGGCACTGCACTCGGGCAGTGCACACCACCACTGCACACGGACACTGAGCACAATATTGCACCGAGTGCATTATTTCTATTGTACCGAGAAATTGCGCTCTATAGCATCGAGGCGTCACATCACCACAGAGGGGACACACCATGGGTTCGGTCGCTTGCCGGGGGATCACGGTCGGATACGAGGACGAGGGCAGCGGGACGCCGCTGGTACTGGTGCACGGGCACCCCTTCGACCGCTCGATGTGGCGCCCGCAGACCGAGCACTTCAGCCGGGCCGGATGGCGGGTGATCGTCCCCGATCTGCGCGGTTACGGGGAGAGCACGCCCGTGCCCGGCACCACCCCGCTGGAGACCTTCGCCCGCGACCTGCTCGCCCTGCTCGACCACCTCGGGATCGGGCGCTTCGTCCTCGGCGGGCTGTCCATGGGCGGCCAGATCGTCATGGAGTGCTACCGGCTCTTCCCGGAGCGGATACGGGGCCTGGTCTTCGCCGACACCTTCGCCGCGGCGGAGACCACGGAGGGCAGGACCCGCCGCCACGACATGGCGGAACGGCTGCTCCGCGAGGGCATGACCGGCTACGCCCAGGAGGCGCTGCCCACGATGGTGTCCGCGCACACCCTCACCCACCGGCCGGACGTCGCCGCCCACGTCCTGGCCATGATGACGGCCACGCCCCCCGAGGGCGCCGCCGCCGCACTCCGCGGCCGCGCCGAACGCCCCGACTACACGGCGCTGCTCTCCCGGATCTCGGTACCGGCCCTGGTGGTGGTCGGCACGGAGGACGCCCATACGCCGGTGAGCGACGCCCGCGACATCCACACCCGGGTCCCGGACGCCACGCTGGCGGTCATCGAGCAGGCGGGCCATCTGCCCAACCTGGAATGCCCGGACGAATTCAACGCCGTACTGGCGGAGTTCCTCCGCTCCCTCCCGGAGCACGCGGAGACGGCCGCGGCGCACGGCTGACGACGGACGGGAAGGAGGGCGCGGAGCCGGTGCCGGGCACCCGTCTCCGCGCCCCCGAACGGCCGTCAGTGCGCGTCGTAGATGCCCTGATAGTGGCCGAGCGCGGTCTCGCGTACCGTGCCGTCGCTCCAGTGGTCGAAGCGTCCCGGTGCCAGCCGGGCGGGGTCCACCACGGTGCGGCCGGTCTCCAGCAGCATGGCCGCCAACTGCCGGCCCACACCGGCGGCATGGGTGACCCAGCTCGCCTCCGCGACCCACAGGCCGGGCACCGCGGTCACCGGGCCGACGAGCGGCAGCTCATCGGGCGTCAGGGCGAAGGCGCCATTGAGCCTGCGGCCCGGCGCGGCCTCCCGGAAGGCCGGGACGAGCCGGTGCGCCTCGGCCAGCGCGGAGCCGAAATCCGCCTCCCGGAAGGGAAGTTCGGCGCTGTCGCGGGTGGCGGCCGGCTCCCAGGGCAGGGGGCGGTGCGCATAGCTGCCCAGGCCGTAGCGGCGGCCGTGCCGCCGGGTGTAGACGGCGTGGTCGGGGTAGCGCACGATCGGCGCGTCGATGGGGGTGTCGTCCAGCTCGGGCCGTTCCGCGGTGAAGACGTACGGATGCTGGACGTCCACCATCGGCAGCCGTACTCCCACCCCGGCCGCCAGCACCGGGCCCCAGATACCGGTGGCGAGCACCACCCGGCCGGCCCGCAGCAGTTCACCCGCGCCGGTGCGCACCCCGGTCAGCCGCCCGCGGTCCGTCTCCAGGGAGGCCACGGGCGTACGCCAGCGGAAGCGGGCACCGGCCCGCTCCGCTGCGGCGACCAGCAGCCGGGTCAGGCCCACCGGATCGGCGGCGCCGTCGGACGGGATGTACAGGGCGCCCAGCGCCCGTTCGGCATCGACCAGCGCGGGAGCCAGCGCCACGGCCTCCGCCGCGTCGAGCACCCGCGCCTCGATACCCAGGCCGCGGCCGTGCAGCACATCCGCACGGGCCTGCGCCAGGCGCTCCTCGGTGGTGGCCACTTCGAGGCAGCCGACCGGCCAGAAGGCCGGTTCGTCGGCGGCGGCGGACAGCTCCCGGTAGGTGGCCACACTGTCCTTCGCCAGTACTGCCAGCTCGGGCGTGGCGCTGAGCTGGCCAACGAAACCTGGCGCCAGGCCCGTTGAACCGGGGAGCGTGTCGCGGTCCCGGGCGTCCACCACGGTCACCCGCTCGTGGCCGAGCCGCGTCAGGTGATACGCCACCGCGGCGCCCACCACACCGGCTCCGACGACCAGTACCTCTTCTCCCGCGGCCATACCGCTCCCCACTCCCGACTGTCCGACGGTGACGGCGTTCCCGCCCCTCGGATCGTAAGCACGCCGCCCGTTCGGCGCGGACCCGGGTGCGCCCCCTGGCGCGCTCCCCGACTCCCCCTGGACCCAAGGGCGTTACCCAGCCGTAACCTACCGACGGGTTACCAGAGGTAAGGAGTGGACCTTACTCTCCAGTCACATTCGGGTGCACCGCACGCCCCACCTGTCCCCGGACAGCGTGCGGCGGCCCGCAGCGAGATCTGGAGCAGAAGATGAGGCCCTCCCGTACGACACTGCGCGCCGCGGTCAGCACCGTCTCCGCGGCGGTGCTGGCCACCACGGTTCTCGCCGGCGCGCCGGCCACCGCCGAGGCGGCGACGCCACAATCCGCCACCACGGCAGCGGCGTCGGGCGCCCCCTCCGTGCGGTTCGTCGACATCGAGGGCGACGGCGGCACCACCCTCAAGGCGAACGTCTTCACTCCGGCCGGCGCCGACGGCACCCGGCGCTACCCCGTCATCGTGCTGCCCACCAGCTGGTCGATGCCGCAGATCGAGTACATGGCGCAGGCCAGGAAGCTGGCCGAAGCGGGCTATGTCGTCGTCGGATACAACTCGCGCGGCTTCTGGCAGTCCGGCGGCGAGATCGACACGGCCGGTCCGAAGGACGTCGCCGACGCCTCGAAGGTCATCGACTGGACGCTGGCCCACACCCCGGCCGATCCGCGGAAGGTCGGGATGGGCGGGGTCTCCTACGGTGCCGGGATCAGCCTGCTGGCTTCCGCGTTCGACAAGCGGATCAAGGCGGTCGCGGCGCTCAGCGGCTGGGGCGACCTCGTCGGCTCGATCTACAGCGGCCGCACCGAGCACCGGCAGGCCGCGTCGTTCCTGGGCGGCACCGGCGAGCTGACCGGACGCCCCAGCCCCGAATTCCGCACCATCATGAAGGACTTCCTGGCCTCGAACCTGGACAAGGAGCAGGACCTGATCGCGTGGGGACGCAAGCGCTCCCCCGCCACCTATCTCGACCGGATCAACGCCAACGGCGCGGCCATCATGCTGGGCAACGCCTGGGGCGACTCCATCTTCCCGCCCAACCAGACCGCCGACTTCTACGAGAAGCTGACCGGCCCCAAGCGGCTGGAGTTCCGCCCCGGTGACCACGCCACGGCCGAAGGGCTCGGGCTGTTCGGGCTGCCCAACGACACCTGGACCGACACCCAGCGGTGGTTCGACCACTACCTCAAGGGCGCGGACAACGGCATCGACCGGGAGTCGCCGGTGCTGCTCAAGTCCCGTTCCACCGGCGCGTACGAGGGCTACAAGAGCTGGAAGGACGTCCCGTCCGCGCAGCGCCGGATCGAGCTGGGCGACAGCAAGAAGATCCACACCAACTGGAACTCCGGCGCCGACGGCGGGCTGGTCATCCTCTCCAGCATGATGGACCAGTTCTTCCGGCTGCCGCCGATGGCCTCGATCCCGCTGCTGCCGCGCCCGCTGGCCGCCGTCTGGCAGTCCGAGCGCTACGGGACCGAGCAGCGGGTCAGGGGAACCACCCGGCTGCACACCACCGTGACCAGCACCGCGGAGAGCGGCACCGCCATCGCCTACCTCTACGACGTGGGCCCGCTCGGCATCGGCAAGCTGGTCACCCACGCGCCGTACACCTTCCACGGCAAGACCCCGAACCAGCCCTTCGGCGTCGACCTGGACCTGTTCTCCACGGCCTACGACGTCCCGGCCGGCCACCGTCTCGCCGTGGTCGTGGACACCGTCGACCCGCTGTACAACGAGCACAACCCGTCCGGCGCCCGTCTGACGTTCTCCTCCCCGGCGGACGACCCGTCGTATGTGTCGGTGCCGGTGCGCGACTAGGCCAGGTCCACTCCGCCCCCAGGACCGGGAGTTCCGCCGTGAGGTCCGGCCGGGGGCGCCTGCCGTGGTGCCGGGGCGGGCCGGGGGGAGTCCGGACGACGAGTCAACGGGCTGCTCCCCGGCCCCCCTTGAGATCGCCTGACGTAACGGCGACGATGGCTGCCGTCACAGCCCCTTGCCGCATGCGGCCCCGGTGGACGCATCGCGCTGCGCCAGAATGGTGGGTAGCGATGCACAGCCGACCCGAGGCGCCGGAAACAAGGTGACACCATGACCACACGGCAGGTCCGCAAGCGGTGCCAGGCGCTCGTCAGCGCGCTCGACTTGCCCAGTCCCTTCTCCGTCGAGGCCCTCGTCCGCGAGCTGTCGGTCCGGCGGGGCCGGCCCATCCGCATCCACACCCTGACGCTCGGCTCCGCCATGAGCGCCTGCGGCCTGTGGATCGCCACCGATTCCTGCGACCACATCTTCGTCGAGGAGAAGACCACCCGGTTCCACCAGGAGCACATCGTCCTCCACGAGATCGGCCACATCCTGTGGGATCACGGCACCGACGAGGACGAGAGCCACCGCGCGCTCGCCGCGCTGCTGCCCGACCTGCGCCCCGACGTGGTCAGACGGCTGCTGGGCCGCACCAGCTACACCTCCGAGCAGGAACAGGAGGCGGAACTCGTCGCCAGCCTCATTCACTCGGCCGCGGGTATGCTGCCCCCTTCGTCCTCCCCAGGGGTGCGCGGCACCCTCGAAGTCGCCCTGGGAATCCGCAGGTAGGAGCGTGCACATGCACTCCCTCTACGAACTGGGCACCCGCGTCGAACTCACCGGCGCACTGGCCCTGTGGCTGGTGATCATCCTCCGGCTGCCCACCGCCCGCCGCTCCCGGCAGCAGAAGACGCTGCTGATGTCGGCGGTCGGCCTCGCCGGATCGATCACCGTCTATCTCGACCCCGTCACCGCGGCACTGAACCACGCCTTCCGCTTCGCCGAGAGCTGCGGCCTGTTCATGAACGGCTGGGGCGTCGTCAGTTCGGCCCTCATCCTCGACTTCGTGCTCGCCGCGATGTCCCGGCGCCGGCCCTGGCTCGTCTACGGCCCGATGGTCCTCACCATCGCCGCGCTGATCGCGCTCAACTACACGGTCGCGCCGGACGCCGGCTGCGTCACCAGCCAGGCCGTCGCCTGGTACAGCCCGTTCTGGTGGCTGCTCATCGCGGCCCACCTCATCGGCACCATCCCGTGCGCCGTGCTGTGCGTGCGCTACGGGCGCCGGGCCGGCGACGACCGGCCGGTACGCACCGGGCTCCTGCTGCTCGCCGCCGGGTTCACCTCGTCCGCCACGTTCTGGTGTGTCGTCCTGGCCTTCCTCCTCGCCCGGCCGCCCTGGCTCGGGGCGCTGTTCCCGCTCAACATCGGGGTCACGGCCTGGATGATGACCGCCGGAATCGGTCTCCCCCTGGTCGTCACCGTCCGCCGGGCCGCCCGCGACCTGAGCGCCCTGTGGCGCCTGTACCCCCTGTGGCGCGAGGTCACCGAAGCCGTTCCGTACGTCGCCCTGGACAAGCCGGTCCCCCGCCTGCGCGCGGTGCTCGGCGGGCCGCGCACGATCCGCCTCCGGCTCTACCGCCAGGTCATCGAGATCCGCGACGCCCTGCTGGTGCTCCACGACTATGTGACGTCCGAGGCGATGGAGGCCGCCCGGCACCACATCGGGTCACAGCAGCTGCCCGGGGAACAGGTCGAGCCTGCGGTCACCGCCTGCTGGCTGTGCACCGCCCTCGACGCCCGGCAGGCCGCGGCCACCCCCCGGCCGAACCAGCTCACCCCCGGAGGGCCCGCCCACGACGGCCTCCGCAGTGAGGCCGACTTCCTGCTCGCCGTCCTCCGGGCGCGGGCGCTGCCCGCCGTACGCTCGTTCGCCGTTCCGCCCACACCGGCCGAAGCCACACCGGCCGAGGCCGCACAGGCCCGTCCCGCGGTGCCGGACCAGCGTGCCCCCCACTCGCCACCCTCTCGCACGAGTTAGGAATCCATGACCCAGCAGTCCGCCCGCACCCCCTACACCAGCGGCATGTTGAGCAATGACGCCGGCCGTGAGCGGGACCGCCTGACGTCCATCCAGGGCAGCGTGGACACGTTCACCACCGGAATCCTGGACCGCCTCCCCGTCGAAGCCTCCTGGAACTGCCTGGAGTTGGGCGCCGGCGCCGGCTCCATCGCCTACTGGCTCGCGGAACGGTGCCCGGAAGGACGCGTGGTCGGCGTCGACCTCGACACCCGCCACCTCGACGCCGGCCGTGCCGCGAACCTGGAGGTCCAGGAAGCCGACATCACGGACGAGGACTACGCCCCCGGCAGCTTCGACCTCATCCACGCGCGCTACCTGTTCTGCCATCTCGCCACACGCGACGAGATGGTGGCGCGGGTCAGCCGCTGGCTGGCCCCCGGTGGCTGGCTCGTCATCGAGGAGCCCTACCACCTGCCCGGTGCCACCTCCCCCTTCCCCGTGATGCGGCGCATCCTCGACGCCTACCAGCGCATGTACCACGAGCACGGCGCCGACCTCACCTGGGTCAGGGGCCTGCCCGCCCTGCTGGCCGGCAGCGGGCTGTCCGACGTCGCCTTCGCCGCCAACCCCGGCTTCATGGGCGGACTCGACAAGGACCGCTGGCTCCCGCTCATCAGCCAGGCCGCACCCACCCTCCTCGCCGACGGTCTGGTCACGGAGGCCGACCTGGCGGAGTTCCACACCCTCCTCAAGGACCCGGCGTTCATCGACATCCCCCAGATGACCCTCTCCGCCTGGGCCCGTCGCCCGGCGTAGGTGCCGTCCGCGGGCGGGCCGGGCCGAGGCCGCCGTGCGCGGTGCCCGGCCCCCGCGAGATGATCAAGGGGATGAGCAACCACCACCCGCACCTGCCCACCACCGAGTCCGCCGTCACCGCGATCCGTGCGGTCGCGGCCGAGTACCGCCTCGGCCTGACCGTCACGGACGACATCGGCGCGGACCGGACCTCCCGCCGCACCTCCGCCGGGGTGTTCACCGTCCTGGACCCGGACGGCTCGCTGCCGCACGAGGCCTTCGTGGAACTGGGCGGGTCGCCCGCGGTCACCGTCCAGGTCTTCCCCGAGGACGATGCGACGATCACCGTGGAGGGGGTGGAGTTCGCCGACGTCCCGCGGGACGCGGTGCCGGCGTTCCTGCGGTCGGTGTACGGCGGTCTCGCCCACGTCAGGACGCGGTTCCTCCCGCCGGGCCAGTGGCTGGTCGTGCCGCTGCCCGGCGACGAGACGTACCGGGAGCCGGTCTTCCGCGGCGCGCTCACGCCCTGGCTCGCGCGCGGCCTCCGCTGATCCCGGGGCCCGGCGCTCAGGCGGGCGGCTTCGGCCGCTGTCCCCCGGGCAGCAGGGTGCCCGGTTCCGGGGCGGCCACCTCGACGGCCTCGACCTTGGGGTTGCGCCGCTGCCGCTTGGAGACCCAGTTGGCCAGCCACGACAGCAGCATGCACATCCCGATGTAGATCGGCGAGATGATCATGACGACGGGGATGAACGGCAGGTCGTAGTCGAGGTTGGACGCGATGAGCTTGCCGGCGTGCAGGAACTCCTCGTAGGTGATGAGGAAGCCGAGCGAGGTGTCCTTCAGGGCGACCACCAGCTGGCTGATGATCGCCGGGAGCATCGCCCGCACCGCCTGCGGCACCAGGACGTGCGTCATGACCTGGGTCTTGCGCATGCCCAGGGCGTAGGCGGCCTCCCGCTGGCCGCGGTCGACGGAGTTGACGCCGGTACGGAAGACCTCGGCGAGCACCGAGCCGTTGTAGAGGGTCAGTCCGGCGACCAGGGCGGGCAGCGGCTCCACCTTCAGGGCCACATAGATGAAGAAGATCATGACCAGGACGGGCATGGCCCGGAAGAACTCCACCAGCAGGGTGCTCACCCAGCGGGCGATGCGGTGCTCGGAGAGCCGGCCGGTCGCCAGCACCGCGCCGAGCGCCAGCGACAGCACCGCCGCGAAGGCGAAGGCCTTCAGGGTGTTGCCCAGGCCCCGGAGCAGGAGATCCTGGATTCCGGTGTAGGTGAAGGGGGTCCACTTCGCCGCGACGAACTGGCCGGTGGCGAAGAGCAGGTAGATGATCCAGGCGAGCAGCGCGAGGATGACGACCGTCCCGGCGAGACCGTAGAGCCGGTGCCGCTGCCGGGTCCGCGGGCCGGGGATGTCGTAGAGAGCGGTGGTCATCGGGCGGCTCCGAAACGCTTCTCCAGCACGTTGAAGAGCGCGCTGATGGTCAGGGTCACGAGCAGATAGCCGACGGCGATCCAGACGAAGGTCCAGATGATGCTGTAGCCCATCTCGCTGAGCGGCTTGTAGACCCCGAGCAGTTCGACGACGCTGAAGGCGCCGGCGATCGCGGAGTTCTTGGCGAGCGCGATCAGCGTGGAGCCGATGGGCGGGATGACGGACCGGAAGGCCTGCGGCAGCACGATGTCACCGAGGGTCTGCGGGAAGGTCATGCCCAGGCTGCGGGCCGCCTCGCCCTGCCCGACCGGCACGGTGTTGATGCCGGAGCGCACCGCCTCGCAGATGAAGGCGGAGGTGTAGCAGCCCAGCGCGAGGATCGCGAACAGCTTGAAGGGCAGCACCAGACCGAACCGCGGCAGGCCCAGCACCACGGCGAAGAACAGCAGGGTGAGCGGGGTGTTGCGCAGCACGGTCACCCACGCCGTGCCGAAGGCGCGCAGCGAGCCGACCGGTGCGACCCGGAACGCGGCCATCAGGAAGCCGAGGGCGAGGGCGAGCAGGGAGGCGTAGACGGTGAGTTCGACGGTGCCCAGCAGGCCCTCCCCGTAGAGGGAGAGGTTGTCCAGAAGAACGTTCATCGGTCAGTTCCTTGCCGGCTCAGGTCGCCGGGTAGCGGTCGATCGGGGGCGGCTGGGGGGCGGGCACTCCGGACAGGCCGAGGGTCGCCTCGTACGCCTTGCGCCAGAGGCCGTTCTTCTCGGCCGCGGCGAGGGCGTCGTCGAGGGCGAACCGCAGCGCGTTGTCGCCGCGCGGGACGCCGATGCCGTACGGCTCCTCGGAGAACGGCTTGCCGACCACCTTCAGCTCCTCGGGCACCTTGGCGGCGTAGCCCAGCAGGATCGCGTCATCGGTGGTGACCGCGTCGACCTGGTAGGTGAGCAGGTTGTCGACACACACCGAGTAGGTGTCGTAGGAGACCAGGACCGCCTTGGGGTACTCGGCCTGGATGCGCTGGTAGGGCGTCGAGCCGGCCGCCGAGCAGACCCGTTTGCCGGCCAGGTCCTGCGGGCCCTTGATGTCGTTCTCGTCGGTGCGCACCAGCAGCGACTGGCCGGCCATGTAGTAGGGGCCGGCGAATCCGACCAGCTTCTTGCGCTTGTCGTTGATGGTGTAGGTGCCGACGTAGAGGTCGATCTGGCCGTTCTGCAGGGCGGTCTCGCGGTTGGCGGAGGAGATGGTCTTGAACTCGATGGTGCTGGGCGGGAAGCCGAGGGCCGCGGACATCATCCTGGCGATCTCGATGTCGAAGCCGGCGTAGAGACCGGAGGCCGGGTCCTTCTCGCCGAGGTAGGGCTGGTCCTCCTTGACGCCGATGACGAGGTGGCCGCGGCGCTTGGCCTTCACCCAGGTCGGGGACTCGGGCAGGGAGAAGCCCTTGGCGACCGGGTACTGGGGCAGTTCACTGCCCGTGGGGCCCTTGACCGGCGGGCTGCCGGGCCGGCCGCAGCCGGCGAGGGCCAGTGCGAGCGCGGCGAGCACGAGCGCCACGAGGGCGCGGCGCAGGGGCGCGGAGTGACGGTGCATCATCGCGGCGCCCCCGTTCAGTGCTTGAGGATCTTGGAGAGGAAGTCCTTCGCCCGTTCGCTGCGCGGCGCGGTGAAGAACTCCTCGGGCGTGCGGTCCTCGACGATGCGGCCGTCGTCCATGAACACCACACGGTTGGCGGCGGAGCGGGCGAAGCCCATCTCGTGGGTGACCACGACCATCGTCATGCCGTCCCGGGCGAGCCGGCGCATCACTTCCAGCACCTCGTTGATCATCTCCGGGTCGAGGGCGGAGGTCGGCTCGTCGAAGAGCAGGGCCTTGGGGTCCATGGCGAGGGCGCGGGCGATGGCGACGCGCTGCTGCTGGCCGCCGGAGAGCTGTGCGGGGTACTTGTCGGCCTGGGACGCGAGCCCGACCCGGTCCAGGAGTTCCCTGGCGTGCCGGGCGGCCTCGTCCTTCTTCTGCTTGCGGACCTTGACCGGCGCCAGCATCACGTTGGCCAGCACGGTCTTGTGGGCGAAGAGGTTGAAGGACTGGAAGACCATGCCGACTTCGGCGCGCAGCTGGGCGAGCGCCCGGCCCTCGTCGGGCAGCGGTCTGCCGTCCAGGGTGATGCTGCCCGACTCGACGGTCTCCAGGCGGTTGATGGCCCGGCACAGGGTGGACTTCCCGGACCCGGAGGGCCCGATGACCACGACCACCTCCCCGCGGCCGACGGTGAGGTCGATGTCCCGCAGGACATGGAGCTTTCCGTAGTGCTTGTTGACCCCGCGCAGTTCAATCAGCGTCTCACCGGCCATATGCAGACCTGCCCACTCTCATCCGTACAGCGGAGAGCCCGCAACCTACCGGGGTACATGGGGCACTTCGCCGCTGACACGCACGTATGCGCGGAGATGGGCGGATAAATCAGGGTACGGATAAATCAGGGTTACCGATGAACGCCCCGCGGCCGGCCCGGCCCCGTCAGCGGCATCTTCGGCGGGTCAGGCCTCGGAGACCTCGGCACAGATCTGGGAGAGTTCGGGCACGCCGGTGTCGGCCCACTCATGGCCCGCGGCGACCACGTCGATCTCCCGGCCGGACGCCAGCCGGACCACCGGCTGCCCGTCCGGCCAGACATGCCAGACGGCGCCGCGTACCGTGCGGACCAGCACCGTGCCGAGGTAGAGGCCGGCGTCGTTGCCGAGCCAGGGCAGCACCTCGGGGTCGTCCCGCCACACGGGCTGGAGCTGGTCCAGCAGCTCCAACGAGCGCACGGAGTCGTCCAGTTCCACCCCCGCGTCCGCCGCCTGGGCCCGCAGCAGCTCGCACTCGGACAGCAGCTCGACGACGCTCTCGGGGTCGGCGCGCACCGACTCCGCGAGCGGCACGGACCGGTGCGCTTGATGACGCTTGCGCCACTTGTCCAGGAAAGACATGTTCATGGTGTGCAGGGTCCCACCCGGTCTGCGGACGGGGCCACAGGCGCGCGGCGTCATCGTGCCCCGTTCGTCACCTTGACGCTCCCCCGTCGTCTCCCTAGCTTCATGGCGCTCGGATCGGATCTGCTGCATCCGCACAAGCCCCCGCCCCTCGTGGGCGCGGCCCCGGATCGCAGCGCACCACCTGCCCGTTGGCGCCACCCGGAGGGATACGGACCGATGCGTGTACGACGATGGGGCACCGCCCTGACCCTGCTTCTCTTCACGGCCGCACTGCCGGCCGCCGGCCTCGGCACGGCCACCGCCGCACCGGCCGGTGCCGCGCGGTCTCCGCACCGCCCGCTGCCCTTGGCGCGGCACTTCGACAACCGGGCGGTCAGTGACAACTCCGCCCCCGGCGCCGCCGACTTCGACGGTGCGGGCCGTTCGCTGTCCGCCCAGGACCTGGCGGCGGCCGGCTGGTCACCGGGGAGCGCACTGACCCTCGACGGCACCCGGCTCGGGCTGCCGCGTACGGCACCCGGTACACCGGACAACGTGGTGGCGGACGGCCAGACGGTGGCGGTCCAGGGCCGGGGCGAGGCGCTGACCTTCCTGGTCGCCGGGACGGGCGGCACCGCCTCCGGCAGCGGGACCGTGCACTACCGGGACGGCTCCCGCAGCGGCTACGAACTCACCGCACCCGACTGGCGGTCGGGGCCGCTGAGCACCAAGGCGGTGGCACTGCCGCACCTCAACGGCCCGGACGGGCCGGCGGCCGGTCCGGCGCGGCTGTACGCGGTGACCGTGCCGCTGCGGGCCGGGCGGGAGGTGGCCTCGGTGGTGCTGCCCCCGGCGGACGGGGCGGCGGGCGCGCTCCATGTGTTCGCGGTGGCGGTACGCGACGCCGGTCCCAGGACCGGGAGTTGGGCGGCGAGCACCGCGGGCTACCGGGCGGTCGGGCCGTGGACGGACCGTACGCTGCGGCTGGTCGTGCACAGCGGCGCGGGCGGGCCGCGGGCCCGTGTCCGGCTCGCCAACACCTTCGCGGCCGCGCCGGTGGACATCGGGGCGGCCAGCATCGCGGTACGCGGCGCGGGGGCGGCGGCGGACCGGGCGCCGACGCCGCTGACCTTCGGGCGGGGGAAGTCCGGGACCCGCATAGCGGCCGGGGCGGAGGCGTTCAGCGACCCGGTGGACTTGACCGTTCCGGCCGGCGCCGATCTGCTGGTGAGCATCCATCTGCCGGGGACGGTGACCGCGGCGCCGGTGCACCAGGAGGCGGCCCAGCAGTCGTACCTGAGCGCGGCGGGCAGCGGGAACCGCACGGCGGACGCCGGGGGCGCGGCCTTCCCGGAGACGATGACCTTCTGGCCGTTCCTGACGGGGATCGACGTCGAGGGCGGCCCCGGCTCGATCGTGGCGCTGGGCGATTCGATCACCGACGGGGTGAAGTCGACGAGCGGCACCAACCGGCGCTGGCCCGACGTCCTGGCCCGCCGCTTCCAGACCCAGCAGGCGCTGCCCCGCTACGGCGTGCTCAACCACGGCATATCGGCGAACCGCATCGTCACCGACCGCTATCCGGGCGACGGGGTCAGCACCGACAGCGGTGGGGTCAGCGCCCAGCACCGGCTGGAGCGGGACGTGCTGGCGCAGCCCTCGGCGCGGACGGTGGTGGTGTTCGAGGGCATCAACGACGTGCGCTGGGGGACCTCGTCCGACGAGGTCATCGCCGGTCTGCGGGCGCTGGCGCGGCGGGCGCACGAGCGGGGGCTGCGGGTCGTGGCGGCGACCATCGCGCCCTGTGAGGGCTACCCGGACTGCACCCCGGCCGTGGAGGCCCGCCGGCAGGCCGTGAACGCCTTCATCCGGGCCGGCCGGGGCACCGTCTTCGACGCGACCCTGGACTTCGACGCCGTGGTCCGCGATCCGCAGCGGCCCCAGCGGATGCTGCCCGCCTACGACAGCGGCGACCATCTCCACCCCGGGGACGCGGGCCTGCGGGCACTGGGGGAATCCGTGGACCTGCGGACGCTGGTGCCGGGACGCCGCTGACGGCCCCGCCCGGCGCGACGGCCCCGGGGCGGTGACCCCGGGGCCGTCCCCGCCGGCTCAGCCCTGGACGTCGAGGTCCACCACGACCGGGGCGTGGTCCGAGGCGCCCTTGCCCTTGCGCTCCTCGCGGTCCACATAGGCGTCCGAGACGGCCTTGGCGAACGGCGCGTTGCCGTAGACCAGGTCGATGCGCATCCCGCGGTTCTTGGGGAACGCGAGCTGGCGGTAGTCCCAGTAGGTGTACGGCCGGTCGTACTTGAGCGGGCGCGGGACGACGTCCGACAGACCGGCCTCCCGCAGGGCCGCCAGGGCGGCGCGCTCGGCGGGCGTGACATGGGTGGAGTCCACGAACACCGCCGGGTCCCAGACATCCTCATCCGTCGGCGCGACGTTGTAGTCACCGAGGACCGCGAACGGGCGGGGGCCCGCCGCGTCCTCCGCGACCGCCGTCTTCAGCGCCTCGAACCAGCCGAGCTTGTAGGCGTAGTGCGCATGGCCGACCTCGCGGCCGTTGGGGACGTACACCGACCAGACGCGGGCCTGACCACAGGTCGCCGAGACGGCCCGCGGCTCCTGCGCCCCCTCGTACTCCGGGCCGCCGGGGAGGCCCATGACGACGTCGTCGAGCCCCACCTTGGACAGCAGGGCGACACCGTTCCACCGGCCGTTGGCGTTGACCGCGGCCTCATAGCCGAGTTCGCGCAGCGCGTCGTGCGGGAACTGCTCGGCGGTGCACTTGGTCTCCTGGAGGCACAGCACGTCCGTGCCGGTGCTTTCCAGCCAGGCCAGCAGCCTCGGGAGGCGGGCGGTGATCGAATTGACGTTCCAGGTCGCGATGCGCATGTCTGCAAACCTACAGCGAGGGACTGACAGTCCGGCCGTCAGCCGAGTGTGGTGCCGGTGCCGGGCGTGAGCCGGCCGTGGTCGGCGCCGCCCAGCTTGTCGATCATGGAGTCGTAGATCGGGCGGGCGTGGTCCTGGAGCAGGCTGTCGTGGATGTCGATGGCCCGTCGGGGCGCGACCTCGCGGACGTAGTCGATGATCTCGGCGACCTTGTTCCAGGGGGCGTGCACGGGCAGCAGGAGGGTGTCGACGGAACGGCCCTCCGGGACGGTGAGGGCGTCGCCCGGGTGGAAGACCGCACCGCCGTCGATGAGGTAGCCGACGTTGGTGATGCGCGGGATGTCGGGGTGGATCACGGCGTGCAGCTGGCCGTGCACCTCCACCTCGAAGCCGGCTGCGGTGAAGGTGTCCCCCTCGCCGACCGTGTGCACCCGGCCGGGGAACGCGGCCGACAGCTGCTCGGCGACGCTGGCCAGCGTCCAGATCTCGGCCGCCGGATTGGCCTCCATGCCCGCCCGCAGCCGCTCCTCGTTGAAGTGGTCCATGTGCTCATGGGTGACGAGGATCGCGTCCGCACCGACGGCCGCGTCCTCCTCGCTGAAGACACCGGGGTCGATGACGAGCGACCGCCCGTCCTTCTCCAGCCGGACACAGGCGTGGATCTTCTTGGTGAGTTCCATGGGGCCATCTTGCCCCGCGGCTCACGCCTCCGGCGTGGTCTCCTCGCGGATCACCCGCTGGGCGACGCGGAACGCGGAGTTGGCGGCCGGGACACCGCAGTAGACGGCGGTGTGCAGCAGCACTTCCTTGATCTCCGTGGGCGTGAGGCCGTTGCGCAGCGCCGCGCGGGTGTGCAGGGCCAGTTCCTCCTGGTGGCCACGGGCGACCAGCGCGGTGAGCGTGACGATGCTGCGGGTGCGGCGGTCCAGGCCCGGCCGGGTCCAGGTCTCGCCCCAGGCGTAGCGGGTGAGGAAGTCGTGGAAGTCGCCGTTGAAGTCGTCGGCGGTGGCCTCGACCCGGTCGACATGGGCGTCGCCGAGCACCTCACGGCGGACCTTGATGCCCGCTTCGTAGGTGGCGCCACGGTCCTGCTCCGGCTGGGCGCGACCGGACTCTATGGCGGCGGGCTGCCCCTGCGGGGCCGGCGGGGCCGCGATCTGCGCCTTGGGGGCGGCGGCACCGATGGCGGCCTGGCCGCCGGGCCCCGGCTTGTCGTGCCAGGCGGTGCTGAAGTGCCGGATGAGGAGTTCGGTGACGGCCGAGGGCTGCTCGACGGGCACCAGGTGGGAGGTGCCGGGCACCAGGGCCAGGCTCGCGTCCGGGATGCCGGCCACGAGGGTGCGGGCGTCGGTGGTCGGGGTGACCTGGTCCTCGGAGCCGACGACGACCAGCGTGGGAACACCGACCCGGCCGAGCGAGGACCGCACGTCGTAGGAGGCCAGCGCCTCGCACGCGGAGATGTAGCAACCGGGATCGGTGGTCCGCACCATCTGGACGGCCCACTCGACGATCGCGGGCTGGGCACCGGCGAAGCCCTGGGTGAACCAGTGCTCGGGCGCGGTGCGGGCGATCGGGTCGAGCCCGTTGGTACGGATGACCACACCGCGCTGGCGCCAGGCGTCGGCGGTGCCGTAACGCGGCGAGGTGGACACCAGGGCCAGCGAGGTGACCTGGTGGGGGCGGGTGAGCGCCAGCTGGGTGCCGATGGCACCGCCGATGTTGCAGCCGGCGTAGCCGAAGCGGTCCACCCCCAGCGCGTCGAGGGTGGCGATCAGCCGGTCGGCCAGCTCGGCGACGGAGGGCGCGGCATGGGCGGGCGAGCCACCGTGACCGGGCAGGTC
This sequence comes from Streptomyces sp. NPDC001219, assembly GCF_053597915.1. Lineage (NCBI taxonomy): Bacteria > Bacillati > Actinomycetota > Actinomycetes > Kitasatosporales > Streptomycetaceae > Streptomyces > Streptomyces sp. NPDC001219. The sequence continues at coordinate 55,403 of NZ_JBSFJF010000024.1, forward strand.
GAAGCGGATGACCCGCCACTGGCGGGTCAGCTCGGGAATCTGCCGGTCCCACATGTGCCAGGTGGTCCCGAGCGCGGCGCCCAGGACGAGTACGGGGGCGTCGTCGGGGCCGTCGATCCGGTGCTGCAGGGTCTTCTCACTCACCCGGCCACGCTACCGAACTCTTTGACGCGGTCCTGACGCCCGGGTCAGGACCGGGCGTCGGGGTGGGGCCGCCGGCACTGCCCGGAGGATGGTTTGTGCAGGTCAGAGGCTCGCCGTGGGGACTGCGCAGGTGATCGTGTGACCTGGATCGTGGTAGCTCATCGTGATCCGGGGGTGCGGATGCGGTGCCTTGCCTGTGCTCAGGAGCGGGGTCCTCTGGCCCGGAGAAGCGGCCTTGCAGGGTGTGCGCCGACAGCTCACTCACGCCCTGCACGCTCTCAAACACATCCCAAGGGGGCGAAACGGATGTCACCGCCCATCCACTCGCCAACCCGGTGAACCGTGTGGTCACAGCACTAGCCCGGGCGCGAGTACTCGTCAACACCTCTGGATCAGCAGGGTCGGGAGAGTTCCTACGCATGGCCTCCCGCTCCTCAAGGCTGTGCCATCAACGTGGCCGTTCGGCAGCCGACGTGTGCCGTCGTTGTCGTCATCACCGTCGCTGGGGCACCCTCCAAACTCAGCTCGCGAGCGCGGAGTCGGGTCATGCGGGAGCCGCCCTCACGGCCGGAGCCCCGCCTCTGGAATCCACACCCGTCGCCCAACCCCTCGACCGGTCGGCCGGCTCGTCCAGTTGGGCCACGGTGTGTTCCTCTCCGTCCAGCAGACCAGGTGAGGTGGGGTCTCGGAGCCAGTGAGATCAGCCCGGGAGGGGGATGAACAGCAGGATGCCGTGGGCGGTGGCGGCGTTGTAGCAGGCAGTGCCGGGGAAGGTGGCGGTGTAGAAGGGGGTGGCGATGGCGAAGACGGGGACGACGGCGTTGTGGATGGTGGCGGTGCCGTTGGCGTCGGTGACGGCGGTGCCGAGGTTGACCGGGCCGAAGAGCGTGGTGGCGGTGAAGGTCACCGGCTGACCGGCCACCGGCATCCCCGAGGTGGTCCTCAGGGTGGCGCTGAGGGTGGGGATGTAGAACTCGGGCAGCGGGGTCAGCCGGAGCCGGATCGTGCCTGGCTGCGCGGTCAGCGTTGTGGGGGTGGGGTTCACGGTGACGGGGGTGCTGGTGGTGAAGCCGGTGAAGCAGCTGTCACCGCTGTAGGCGGCGGTGAGGGTGCCGGTGGTCAGGGCGGTGGTGGTGAAGCAGGCCTGCCCCGAGGCGTTCACGGGGACCACCTGGGTCTGGCCGTTGGGGAGGGTGAAGGTGACCGTGCCGGTCGGCACTGAGGTGGTGGCTGGTGCCGGGGTGATGGTGGCGCATACGGTCACGCTCTGCCCGCAGTTGGAGGGGTTCGGCGCCACCGACAGCGTCGCCGTTGTGGGGTTGGTGCTCACGGTGACGGGGGTGGGGTTGCCGTTCACGGTCGCGGTGAACATACCGGCGGTGTAGGTGTGGGTGGCCTGCCCGCTCCCGGTGGCGTCCAGGGGGACGGTGACCGTGGGGCTCGCGTCCCCGAAGTTCACCACCGCTGTCCCGTTCGGAGTCCCCCCGGAAATGTTGAACGTCACCGGTTGCCCGCACACCGGCGACGCCGGCGAGGTCGTCACCGTGAGCGGCGAAATCTCCGTCACGTTGGCCGAATTGGCGTTGGTGACGTAGACGTTGCTGTTCTGCGCCGCCGCCACCGAGAACGGGAACGCGCCGACGGGGACGGTGGCCAGGACCGTGTTCGTGGCGCTGCTGATCACCGTCACGTTGTTGGAATTGCTGTTGCCGACGTAGACGTTGCCGGTCGGCGCCACCGCCACGCCGAACGGGCCCCCACCGGTGGGAACGGTGGCCAGGACGGTGTTCGTGGCGCTGTCGATCACCGTCACGTTGTTGGAAACGGTGTTGGTGACGTAGACGTTGCCGTTCTGCGCCACCGCGATCACCCCCGGGACCGTGCCGGCGGGGACGGTGGCCACGACGGTGTTCGTGGCGCTGTCGATCACCGTCACGTTGTTCGAGGTCTGGTTGGCGATGTAGACGTTGCCGTTCTGCGCCACCGCCGCATAGCCCGGGAAACCACCGGTGGGGAGGGTGGTCAGGACGGTGTTCGTGGCGCTGCTGATCACCGTCACGGTGTTCGCGTTCCGGTTGGCGACGTAGACGTTGCCGTTCGCCGCCACCGCCACCGCGTCCGGGACCGCGCCGACGGGGACGGTGGCCAGGACCGTGTTCGTGGCGCTGCTGATCACTGTCACGTTGTTGGAGGTGCTGTTGGCGACGTAGACGTTGCCGTTCGGCGCCACCGCCAGCGCGAACGGGCCCCCGCCGACGGGGACGGTGGCCAGGACGGTGTTCGTGGCGCTGCTGATCACCGTCACATTGCTTGAGCTCTGGTTGGTGACGTAGACGTTGCCGTTCGGCGCCACCGCGATCATGGCCGGGTTTGAGCCGGCGGGGACGGTGGCCAGGACGGTGTTCGTGGTGCTGCTGATCACCGTCACGTTGGCCGAATTGGCGTTGCCGACGTAGACGTTGCCGTTCTGCGCCACCGCCACCGCCAGCGGGGTCGTGCCCGCCGGGATCGTCACCGTGGAGAACGCCGCACTGAACGGCGCGACCGCAAGCCCCCGTACAGCGGCCACCTCAGATCCACCGGCCGGTACAACCGGCCGAAGCCCGCCGGCTACCGCCGGAGCTCCCAACCAACCCGTAGTCGGTTCCATGACAAACCTCTCTCAGCTGAGAGGGCCGCCCAAGAACTCCCACCGGGGCCCGCGTCGTACAGCGCCGGAATACGCGAACCGGATCACCGCTTGCACACCGGGACATAGAGACGGCACGCCGACACGTGCCACGCACCGGCGCACCGCAGGCGTTGCCCATCTCTCCCCGGAGAGATGGGCAACCCACCGGATAACGGTCACCACCATTAACCCGAAATGGCCAATGGAACACCACCGTATTGCCCGACTATCACCCGGACAGACCAACACGCGGCCCCACCCGGACACGTCGTTGGAGAGGACGAACCGGCGCGCAAGGTGGCCCGGAACGTGGAGCTGAGCAGGGGGACGAGGTGAGGCGCGTTGACCGCCCGCCCGCCACCGCTGTTGGGCGGACTCGACGAGCTCGAAGACCATGGCCAGGGCTGCGGTGCCACGGGTCCGCAGCGGGACGGTGCGCCTCCTTCCGGCAGGAGTGATCCACGGGCGTCGACCTTCGCTCCGCCGGCACCAAGCGCCGCGTCCCGGGGGCCGACAAGTCCCTGACCTGGACCACCTGGACCACACGAGACGCGATCTACGCCTGTGCCAGGTGGTCCCGGGCGCGGCGCCCAGGACGAGTACGGGGGCGTCGTCGGGGCCGTCGATCCGGTGCTGCAGGGGCTTCTCACTCACCCGGCCACGCCACCGAACAGCGGTCCGCCGGTAACGGCGCGGACTCGGCCGATTCCCGACGTGGGTCGGCGGAGAGCTGAGGCACCATGGTGCTAACGGGGGCTCACGCTCATTAACGGGGAGAAGTCACACATGGCGAGATTCCATGTGCTCTGGAGGAGTATCTGCACGTCCTTACGGACCCGAGGAGCGCCGCCGCAGCCGAAGCATCGCATTGGGCGGCATTCCTGGGTCGCTATGAAGAGGACCGACGCGGTGGGCCGACAACGGACGCGATTATGCGGTCTGCTCCCGGTCTCCCGGTCCGACCTGGCAATTGCGTCGGCGGTCACGGCAGTTGAAGTGGTCCAGGCCCTCTTCGTCCGGGACGGTTGGCGGCCGGTATTCCGCCCCTCGCCGGAACTCCTCTTCCTTTCGGTCCTGTTGGGGTTGGTCTTCCTGGTCCTGCTCACGCTGGTCCGGAAGGCCCGCGGGGACATGCCGGCCGAGCGGGCCCGCCAGTCCCGGCGGGAGCGCGCTGTGCTGGCCGAGGGCGTCCGGGTGGCGGAGCGGGCCCGGCTCCACAGCGAACTGCACGATGTGGTGGGCCACCAGGTGAGCCGCATGGTGCTGGCCGCCGGAGCGCTGGAGCTGACCGCCGAGCAGGGCGCGGAGACGGTCCGGGCCCAGGCCCGGACGATCGGCGCCACCGGCCGGCTGGCCCTCCACGAGATGCGCAACCTGGTGGGGAGGCCGGGACGGGACGGCCTCGCCTGGGCGCCGCCGTCGACCGCCGCCGGCATCGAGCAGCTGGTGGAACACGCTCGGGCGCTGGGCCGCCGGGTCACCGTGCACATGGCCGCCGACGTCGACGCCCTGCCGGAAGGCGTGCGGCACTCCCTGTACCGGCTGATCCGTGAGTCGCTCACCAATGTGTTCAAGCACGCGCCCGGCGCGGACCTCACGATCCGGGTGGCGCACCGATACGGCTGGGTAGTGGTGGAGGTCGTCAACACGGTCGCCGGATGCCGGGGTTCCGGCATGCCGGGCAGCGGAAGGGGGCTGGCCGGGCTCGCGGAAAGGATTCGTCAGGAAGGCGGCGTCCTCACGGCGGGACGCCTGGCGGGCGGCGACTTCCGGGTCACCGCGTCGATACCCGTCGACGGGGACGGTGCGTGGGGTCGCGGGGCCGCGGGAAGTGTCCGGGGCCGCGCGGAGCCGGATGTGCGGCAGCAGGCGCGGGGCCCACTGGAGGTCCTGTCGTGATCAGGGTTCTGGTGGCGGACGACGACCAGTTCGTCCGGCAGGGGCTGACCACCATTCTCGAGACCGGTCCGGACATCCACGTCGTGGCCCAGGCGGAGGACGGGCGCGAGGCCGTCGAGGCCGCCCGCCGCTTCGCGCCCGATGCCGCGCTGCTCGACGTCCGGATGCCGCGCGTCGACGGCCTGCGAGCAGCCTGGGAGATGCGGACGCTGCCCAGCCCGCCGCACGTCGTCATCCTGACCAGCTTCGGCGAGGACGAATACATCGCCGAGGCCGTGCGGGCCGGCGCTGCCGGGTTCCTGACGAAGGACACCCCTCCGGGCGGGCTCATCGAGGCGGTGCGCACCGTCGCGTCGGGGCACGGCATGCTCTCGCCCGCCGTGACCGGCCGGGTGCTCAGCGCGCTCCGGCGGCGGTCGGGGGCGGTCACGGCGGAGCTGCGGGAACAGCTGGCGTCGCTGACCCCGCGGGAGCGGACCGTGCTGGTGCTCCTCGCGACGGGGCTGCCCAACACGGGGATCGGAGCCCGGCTGGACATGACCGAGGCCACCGTCAAGGGACATGTCACCCGCATCCTGGCCAAGCTCGGCGCGGCCAATCGCGTACAGGCGGCGCTGCTGGCGGACCGCGCCGGGCTGGCCGAATGAGCCCTGGGAGAACGCATCTCTCCGGGCGGGCCGGGGCCGGCGGGACACCGGATCACCGCTGGCTCCTGGCGGCGTGCCACGCCCACAGCAGTTGCACGGCGCCGACGGCGGACAGCCAGAGCACTCCGCCGGCTCCCAGCGCCCCGTGGCCGGCGGTCAGGACGAGGACCGGGACGGTCAGCAGCAACGCCCCCAAGGGACCGCGCAGATACCAGGCGGCCATCTGGAGCGGCGCCGTGTTCCCGAACGGGGTCTCCACACCGATGGCCACATGGGGCGGCATGGCCCCACGGTAGGCGCTCACCAAGGCCGCCCCCACCATCGTCGGCACACAGAGCGGCAGCGCCGGCAGGCCGGGGTGCCACAGCCCGGCGGCCGCACAGCCGGCGAGCCCCGCCGCGGCCCCGGTGAGCAGCAGGCCCGCCGGGACGGCGGCGTGCCACAGACCCAGTGAGCCCGGGGAACAGGGGAGGTTGGTCGACCTCCGGGGATCGTCGCTGTCCACTCGGGCGGGCTCCGCCAGCTGGGCCGCGGCCAGATACATCGCGCCGAGGGCGCCCGTCGCGCAGAGGATCTGCAGGCGCGGCGACGACCCGTCCATGGTCGCGGTGAGCACGACCGCGGCGGCCAGCAGCACGGCGGCCCGCGCCGGCCGCCCCGGTGCCCTCAGCAGTCCCGTCGCATCGCGCCACGGAATCACCAGCCACCGGGCGCGTGGTGCGGGCAGTCGCAGGACGGGGCGGGACCGGTGGCGGTGCCCGCCCTGGACGGAGAACTTGGCCTGGCGCAGCTCCAGTGAGAAGAGCGACGCCGTCACCTGGGAGACGACCAGAGCCCGTCGGCGCAGCGACTCCCCCGGGATCAGCGCCAACGAACGCCCGGCCTTCCGTACCCCCCACAGGATCACGGCCACCAGCAGCACGGAGGCGACAGGCCAGCCAGGGGCCGTCCCACCCACCGCCGCCAGCAGCGGCTGGCCGGCCCAGCCCCACGGGCCGGACCAGACCAGGACGGCGCCGAGCCAGGCCGGCAGGTCCTGGAAGAAGGAGAGCACCGACAGCCCGAGCAGAGCGGCCGCAGCCGTCCAGCCGAGTGCGAACAGGCGCCGGCCGATGCCGGCCACGGCGTTGTCGTGCCGCTCGACGAGGACACCGGCCGCCGTCGAGCCGAGCCCGGCCGCGCTGCCCGCCCAGGCACCGGCGGCCGTCGCTGCCGGCCAGGAGCCGTCCGTTCCGGTCGCCAGCAGGAAGCCCGCGACGGCTCCGGCCACGGCGCCCGCCGACGTGGCGAGGACGACGGAGGCCACGAAGCGGGGCATGAGCAGGGACCGCCGAAGGAGCGGCTGCGGCACGGCCCAGAACGCCGTCGGCAGGTCCACCAGGACAGGCCCCCGCCACACGGCATCGCGCAGGGTGAGGAAGAGGACGATCGCAAGGACGCTCGGCAGCGTCACCGGCAGCGCCGTCAGCAGCTGTTCCGCGAGGGCGCTGCGACCGCGGCCCCCCGCCCGCGACGCGTTCGCGGCGGCCAGCAGGTACGGGGTGCCCAGCATGGCGGCGACGACCAGCACCTGGGAACAAGCGGCGTTCGGGGTGCGATTCGCCTCCGTGCGGCGCGCCTAGGATGAACGCCGTACGGTCAACACGACTTGACGGTGCCGGACGGACAGGACAACGGGGAGACAATGACCAGCCCGACCCAGGCCCCAGAACAGACCAGGGCCCATGAGCCCCACCCCTATATCGGGGGGCGCGAGGCCGCGCTGCGCGCGCTCACCGTGTGGCGGACGGGGCGGCCGGGCGCGCCTCGGGTCGTCCTCCTGACCGGAAGCCCGGGGACCGGGTGTTCGCGGCTGCTCACGGGGTTCCTGATGCTCTGCGACCCGGAGTATCGCAAGGGGCTCGAACTGGACGCGTTCGATCCGGCGACCGTGCCTCCGGACGTGCCCGCACCCGCGGTGCCGAGCGTCGCCGGGCTGACGGCGGCACAGACCCTGTGGCTGCTCGCCGATCACTACGGGTTGTCCGCGACCCGCGCAGCCGACATCGTGCCCGCACTCGGTCAACTCCCGTTGTCCGGGCGGCCGGTGACGATCGTGGTCCCGGATGTGGACCGGGCCGGGCCGGTCCGGGAGGCGGGTGAGCCCGCGCGGGTGGTGCGGGACGTGCTCAAGCCCCTCGCCGCCGTCGAGTCCATACGTCTTCTCGCCGACGTACCCCGGGAGTTCGCCGTCGAGCTCGCCGAGGGCCTGCCGCCCGGCGTGGCCCGGATCATCGACCTCGACGCACCCGAGTGGGCCGACCCCGAAGGGCTTGTGCTGCAGGCCGAGGCGCTGCTCAATCCCCAGTTCGGCGCCCCGGAGCTGCCCTTCACGACCGAGCCCGACGCTCGGCGCGCGCTCGCCGAGGCGATCGCCCGGCACGCGGGCGACGGCGCGGGCAGCCGTCTGACCGTGCATCTCGCCGTGCAGTCGATCCTGATGCACCCGGAGGGGTTCGACCCGGCGGATGCGAGCCAGCTGCCCGGCAGCGTCGGCGAGGTGCTCGATCTGCACGCCGAGCGACTCGACAGCCATCCCCGCACCCTGCGGCAGATCCTCGCGCCCCTCGCCCTTGCCGAGGGCGACGGCCTGCCCGTGCCTCTGCTGACCCCGCTCGCCTCCGCCGTCGCCGAGCGGGACATGAGCGAGGACATGGCCCGGGGCATGCTGCTCGTCGCCCCCTTCATCCGCCCCGTCGAGAGGACCGGCGAAGACGTCCCCGAGGACGAGCGGACGCTCCTCGGATTGCAGCACCCGGGCATCGGCGAGGCCGTTCGGGCAGGCATTCCGGATGTTCCGGGTGCTCAGGCGCGTATCGCCATGGAGTTGCTGGAGGCCGTACCCGATCAGGACTGGGCGAAGGCCGGGGCGTACGTGCGCGATCACCTCGCGGGACACACCCTGGAGGCCGGTCTTCTCCCCCGGCTCCTCACCGACCCCGGCCTGTTCGCCCACGCCGAGCCGGTGCGGTTGCGCGCCGCGGTGGAGGCCGTACCCCCGGAGCAGCTGGGCGCCCCGGCGCGTACGTATCTGCGGACGGCCCCGCTGCTCACCCGCACCCAGGCACCCGCCCTCCTGCGAGCGGCGCTCCTGGAGACCGCGTTCATCGAAGACGGACTGCCGGAGTACGCGGCGGTGCTGCGCCGCACGGTACCCGAGCTTCCCTGGCACACCCTGTGGAGCGTGCCGGTAGCGGGGGTCGACGCCGTGACCGTCGGCAAACTGGCCCCGTCCGCGGCCGCGTCGGACAGCGCCGCGGAGGCTGCCGCGCAGCTGGAGCCTCCGGAGGCTGCCCCGCTCGCGGTCGCCGTCAGCGTGGTACCTCAAGGCACCCCGGGTTCGAGCCCGTTGAAGGCCGACGATCCCGAGGCCCCCGCCGTGCTGGTGCAGGACCTCGGCACCGGCGCCGTCATCGATGCCGACCCGGCCCAGATCCTGCGCCCCTCGGAGGACGAGCGCGCCGCGGGGCCGCTCGGGTTCAGCCGCGGCGCCGACTACGTCCGCGTCTGGCATCGCGGCGAGCAGCAGGGCGACGCGCAGCTCGTCACGGCTCTGATCTCCGCCACGCCCTGCACGGGAAGCGACCTCTCCCCCGACGGCATCCTCCTCGTTGCCACGGAGAGCGGTGTGAAGGCGCTGCAGATCCGCCCGGCGCAGCCCCGTGCCACGACCGCTCGGCGCTCCGTACCCGACCCCCGGGCGGCCGAGCCCGGGCCCGCACAGGCCCCCGAGCCCACGCCGGCAGCCGCCGCACAGGCCCCACTAGCCCCCGGGCCCGATACCCACCCGACCGCCTGACACCCACCCCCGCACCGCAGACCGTTAGGCTCACAGGCCCGAAGCCCCAAGCCTTTCGAAGTCGCCCGTATCAGACCGCCTGCACTCAGGCCCACTCGGACGAGGGCCGTGGAGCGCGCCCGGCACCGGCCCCGGCCGCACCGGCCCGGCCGCACCCGCCCCGTCCGCCCGAAGACTCGATGGGAGTTCCCGTGATCAGCCAGGAGCAGGCGCTCGCGACCGCCGAGGGGTGGCTCAACCCCGAAGGACAGGAGCACCGTGAGGTGCGGATGCAGGAGTTCGATCTGGGCTGGGTGGTGTGGGCCGCGGCCCCGCCGGTCGAGCGTGACCCGGTCACGGGCAAGCGCCGGCCACCGGCCACGATCGGCCACTCCTGCGGTGTGGTCGACCGCAGCACCGGCGAGCTGAGCACCTGGCCGTCCGTGCCGGTCGAGGAGGTGGTGCGGATGTACCAGCAGAAGCACGGCGGCGGCGAGGAGACCGCGCCGCCCGCGCAGCCGCCGGTCACCGGCCCCGGCAACACCACGGTCCTCACCTACGTCGACCCGCGCACCGGCGAGGAGACAAACCTCGTCAAGAACTCCGCCCCCGGTGAGCCGCACTCCGAGTACCAGGCCCTGGTGGAGATGGACAGCCTCGGTGTCCCCGCGCAGAACGTGGTCGCGATCCACACCGACCTCAGCTCCAGCCTGCTCCCCGGCGGGTACCCAGGCCGGCTGCTCGGCCGTGTCTACCCCAACGCCCGGTTCTCCTGCACGCAGGAGTACGGCCTGCGGGCAGAGGAGCGCGCCCAGGCGATCGCCGGGCTGCTCCAGCACGTCGAGATGATGCACCAGATCGCGGGACAGCAGCCGCCGCCACGGCCGCACCGCGCACCGGTGCCGACCGACGTCGAGCCGGCCGAGCCGCTCCGCGATGTCGCCCTGGGCCGCGCGCTGACGGAGGCCTTCGGCGCTGACAACGTACGCCGCTACGACGCCGACGACCTGGCGCGCACCCCGCTCCCCGAGGTCACCAAGGCCACGCTGACCTGGGCCGGGCTTCCGACCGACATCCCGTTCTTCTTCACGGCCGACAACCCGGAGGTGGAGCTTCCGGGCGGCTTGTTCGGCAATGCCGCCGCGCATCTGCGCGAGGTCGGCTCCCAGGCGAGCGCCGACGCCCTCGCGTTCCTGGAGGGGCACGTCAGGATCGGCACCGACGGGGTCGCTCTGATCACCGTCCAGTGCACGGGGTCCGATCTGGAGGGTGAGCCGGTCGGCCAGGTCTGGGCCGTCACCCCCGAAAGCGGCGCGGGCCGCCGCGTCAACACCTCGGTGTCCGCCTTCGCCCGCTCCCTCGCACTCCTGCACACCACGCGCGAGGAGATGATCGCGCTCGACCCCGTCATGGCGGGCAGCGCCGTCGCCGACTTCCAGGAACAGCTCGTCGCCATCGACGCGACGGCCCTGGACGACCCGAGCAACTGGTGGTCGGTGATCGTCGAGCAGATGTGGCACGGGTTGTTTTGAGTGGGCGAGGAGACCTGGCAGCTCACCGACCTGACGGGTTGGCCGAGCGAGGACGACTGGACCGTGGTGCTGCACCGCGTCGCGGCCGCCCCGGCCTGAGCGCACGTACGCGAAGCAGGCCCCCCTCCGGCCCGGACTGCCGCGTCTCCGTTAACGTCTCGAGGCGTCGGCATGCACGCGTGCCGACGGTCGCGAGGGCGGTACAGGGGTACGCGCTGCAACCCGCGGCCCAACGGACGCGCCGGATCGGACAGCGGGGACGGCCGCGACAGCCAAGGCGGGGAGGCAGTACCGGAGCATGGGCCGGCGCCACGAAGTGGACGGATACACCGTTGAGTTGGACGACGACCTCCGGGTCGTCTGTCGCAATCCACGCGGCAAGAGGCTTCAGCAGGTACCCGACTGGCTCGCGGACAGCCAGAGCGCGCGCCGGCTGTACCGGCTGCGGCGGGCGCTGAAGGAACACCGCGGGCAGGCGCGCGTGCTGACCGAATCCTGGGCCGGCGCGGGCACGCGCGTGCCCATGGCCCTCGCCGAGTCCGACATCGTGTGGCGCGAGGCACTCGACGACGCCGGGGTGGAACCGGTGGCAGACCCGCCCGCGCCGGATGCCGACGAGACGACGCTGGTCGCGCGGACGTACGTCCACCCCGACGACCACACCATGACGCTCCTCCTCAACACCCCCTTCGCACGCCACTGGGACGCGCTGCTGGCGTCGCGGGAGGAGTGGGCGCTGACGGACACGTTCGCGACCGGCATCCGGGCTCCGGAAGGCACCGGGGGCAGTGAACTCCCGTTCCCCGAGCGGCTGATGGCGGCGCACCCCGGCCAGGAACAGGAGGCCCTGGAAGCGGCCTACGCCTTCGGCTGGAGCCTCTGGGGCAGCCCAAGTCTCTACAAGTCCCTCCTGGACAGCGATGTGGAGGACCTGGCCGCGACGGCACCCAGGTTCCTCCCCGCGTTCCTCGACGAACTCGCCGACCTGTGCCTGAAGGAGGGCGGAAAGCACACGCAGTACGCCACCGGGTACTTCACGCGCGCAAGGAACGCCGAACGTGAGCAGGACACCGAGCCCGACGAACACTGGCTCGACGCCCGCTACGCCACCTTCGCGGACCATGGAGCGCTGGCCAGCGGGGCGGTACGCGCGCGTGCCAAGGAACTGGCCCCCCGAGGCGGGGTGGTCTCACCGGACCAGCTCAGGCGATTCCGCGACATTCTGGCACGACGCGTGCACACGCCCCACGACCTGTATCCGGGCATGGCCGCGGACCTGCGCAAGGTGGCCCGGGCGGCGGGCGCGAGTCCCGAGGGCGAGGTGGCCGCGCTGCTTGAGGGCATCGTGCCGACGATCGGGCTGTGCGCGGGTGACACGGACACGTTCTGGGTCGACGCCCTGAAGGGGAAGGCCCTGGAGCTGCTGGTCGAGCGACGCCCGGAGACCGTACACGACGTTCTGCGGCTGCTCCCCGACGACGCGAGCAGTGCGGAGGAGTGGCTTTCACTGCTCCAACGGAGCGGCGCCCTCGCGCAGTTGACGGGCGAGCGCCCGGGGCTCCCCGTCGGCGAGGCCGCCCGCCTGCTGCACCACTGGCTGGCGAGCGAGCCGACGTCGCGTGTGCGCAGTGACGAGCTGTACGACCTGGCGGTGCGCCTCGCCCCGCGCCTGGCGGCGGACGCCGTCCCGGTGCGCCTGCCCTGTCCCGACCCCGATCCCGCGTCCGGCCGCAGTCGGGCCCTCATCCCGCTCGACCTGGCGGACGAACTCCTCGAACACGGGGTTCCGTTGGCCGACCCTCCGCCGAGACTGGGCGGCCCGGGCGCCGCCAACATGCTCGTCCACCGGCGCCCGCACCTGACCCGGCTGCTCGCCGACCCGCGCTTCGCCCGCGAGCTGCGCAAGGCGCTCGACGCCGAACTCGAGCTGGTGGGGCTGCCGGAGGCAGGGATTTCGTACCACCATCACTACCGCCCGCATCGCGCCACCGAACTCGGCAGCTGGCAGAGCACCCCCGGCATCTGCCGCACGCCCTTGGGCAGTGAGGCGCTGCACGCCTGGCTGGACCGCCAACGCGCACGCCTGCGCGCAGGCCTCGACCTGAACGGGCTCGTCCGCGTACTCGCCCCCTTCGTGCACGTCGGCGGGGTCGTCGACGAACTGCTCAAGGACGAGGCGGCGGCGCGGGAGTTCGCGGCTGTGGACGTGGCCGCGCTGGTCCTGGCCGACCTTCCGGTCCAGGCCGACCGGCCGGCGGTCGAAGCCCTGATGGCCACGATGCGCCCCCGGGACCTGTTCGGCACCAGGCCCATGCCTGACCTGCGCACACGGATCGACGAGACCCTGCCCGACCTGTCCGAGCCACAGGCCGCCCAGGCCTGGAAGGTGCTTCAGACGGGGGTCAACTGCCAGGAAGGTCTGAGGCGTGTTGTTGGTCGCCTCTCCGGCTGATGCGACGACACGGATGTGCCGCTAGCCGTGTCACTCGTTGTGGAGGACGTACGACCAGGCGGGCTGTTCGCCGCCCCTCGCATCGGCTTCGGCCAGTGCCCCCAGGGTCCAATACGTGATCTGCCCCCGCTCGGAGTTGCCCGGCGGCAGGAGGGCGCGGGTGCGGAGCCCGGTGACCCACAGCGCGACCATGGTGAGGAAGCTCGCCAGGCCGCGTGCAGCGGGAAGCCCGGCAAGATACTCCTCGTCGCTCCCGGTCGGGACGCGCAGGATGTGCCCGGTGGGCCCGTCGACGACGATCTCGCCTCCCATCCACTTGCCGATCTGGAAGAAGGGCCCACGTTCCGCCACTGGCTCGACATCATCCGGCCAGTCCACCTCATCGAAGAGGTCGACTTCCCAATCCCCGTAAGGCAGTAGCGCCATGGCGCCCTCATTCATGTCCGGCAGGCCGAACTTCGTGAGGAGCTCGCGAGTCGGCTGATGGGTCAGCTCCTCAGGAAGTTCCTCGGGCTCGGCCTCGTAGATGTCGTCTTCGCCGAAGAGAGTGATCAGGTCTCTGTGGTGCGGAGGCGTGGCATCAAGGGGGCTGCTCGGGCCCGCGTCCGCATAATCCCAGGACAGGGGCCGTTGCAAGGAGCCGAAGGTGTCCGAGGGGTCCACGCCGTTCGCCGGCTGGATGGCGATCAGCCCCAGGTCGCCCCCGAACACGACGACATCGCCCATGGTCAGTGGAGTGCAGGGAAGCAGGAACGCTCTTCTGCTTCGAGGAGGGGACGACAAGTCGAACAGCTCGCTGAGGCGTGTGGGATGCCCGGTACTCCCGCCGGACTGTGAAGCCGATGGCGTCGGTGTCGCAGTAGCCGGGGGCATGGTCAGGTCCGTGCGATGTTCCTGCGGAATCTCACCCTGTTCCCAAGAACCTGCGACGAGCTCACCCGTCTCAAAGTCGCGGACGGAGACATATGGTTGCGGCGATCCATCCACCGTACGCTGCTGCAACCCGGCAATTGCGGTCCGTCCCTGCCAACGCGCTTCCGACAGCCTGACGAACCTGCCGGCTTCGAGGAAACGCGCATGGCATCCGCCCGGTGGCCGCCAGTGGGCCCACTTCGTACGCCAGGGAAGTGAGACACCGGAGGACGCCACCGACGACGCGAATGCGAAATCATCGCGCGAACAGGCCATCAGATGCAGCCAAGAGGCCCATTCCACCTGACGCTGTGGTGTAATTCCCCACCCCCACAGATGAATTGCGTCGGCGGCGGGGCTGTTGCCGGGGATGACGAAGCTGCGGCTGCGCGCCGAGTCCATGAGTGTGCTCTGCGGCAGATTGGCCACCGTACGCCCGTCACGCAGAAGTTCTTCGTACGTCCCCGCTTGCACGGCGTGCATGGCGAGCCCGGCGGCGGCGTACAGCCCGACGGCTCCGGCCTTGGCCCACCCCTCCGGATGACGGAAATCGGAGGACGTACGTAGCAGCCAGGCGACCATGTGCCGATTCACGCACGTGAGTTCGTCGGCATCGACCCGGCGGCGAAGGCTTTCGGCCAGGGCCTCGTCGACGAAGGAAACCCCCAGTGGTCCCGTCCGCAGAACGCCGACATGCTCCCGAGCCACCTCGCTGAGATCGGCCTCGGACACGGTGCCGCCGGTCAAGGCGGCGACAAGTTGCGCCCACACGGGTACGGGCACGACGCGCGGCTCCGCCAAGGCGAGAGCGCGTAGGGCCGGCAGGTCGGGCGTGGGCACGACTCCGCCAGGCTCGGCCAGACGGAATACGGAATCCGCCCCGCTCGGCACGAGTTCGGGACCGGCATCGGTGAGCACGGCCAGCTTGCCTCGAGCCAGCCAGGGAATGGTGCTGCGGACCAGCCGCTCCGGCTCGTACGACCGCCGCGTGAGCCCAGCGCGGTGAGTGTTGAGGAGCACCAACAACCGCTCTTCGCTCCACGACCCGAGTGCGAACCTCCAGTCGTCCCGCTCGCCGGGAGACAGGTCAACTCCCAGCTCGGCCAGGGCTTTGTGCATCACTTGCTCGGCGGTGAGCCCGGCGGCGTCGACCAGAACACTCCCGGGGACCCTCTCGTGCACCCGCCGCACGACGGCCGCGGCATCGGCACCGACCGGAGCGACGACGTAGGCGACGCTGCCGCCCCGCCCACCGGCACGCCACCATGCGCCCACGCGATCGGGTACTCCTTCCGCGGGAATGCCCACCGATGCCATAGTGCAAGTCGCTCCTCGTCGCCACGCTCCCGAACTCCATCACAGTAAGGGGACAGCACGCTCCGAGGGGAATCGGGCCCTAAACACTCCAATGAGGGGCCGGACTCTGTCTCACACGTGACAGCCAGCTCGCCTGGGGGCCGCATGACTTGCCCTCGATCAAATTCCCGATCTCGTCCCAGCGTTGTGACGGCCATTCCCTTGACGCCATCGGGATGCCATTATCCCTTGGGGACGTTCTGGACCCCAGCCACATGAGTCACGAGATCGGCCACGTCGCCGTTCTGCCCCTTGGGGGCGTCTTCGTCGGCGAACAACTCGCCCCGGCAGTAGCCCGTGCCCTCATAATTCGGAAGTTCGAGCGGGTTGACGCCTTGATCACTTGATGCTACTCGGGCGGCAGCGGCTGCTCTTCGCCACCCTCAAACAGGTACCGAAACATCTCCCGCAGATAGGAATACAGCACTTCCTCGCTGCCGAACTCGATGTCCGTGATTCTTTCATAGTCGGCTGTCGAGAGTTCGCGGTTGCTCAGTACGGCCTTCAGGCCTTCTCGCACGCCATCAACATACTCCGGCTTGAATGCATGCAGAGTTGGGCGCAATGTACCGCTGGTATCGTACGCCTGCTCATAATCGAGGTAGACCTTGATGAATTTTTCAAGTTCCCTGTTCACGAATGATCCTTACTACGGGTGACGCCCGGGGGCGGGGTTTGCGTACATGGTAACCAACTTCCAATTACCGTCGACGAATCGATACACCGGCTTAATGGTACCCCCTTCGAAATCGACAGGCAGGAATTCGTTGAGGTTCGATGGATCTCGATAGAATCCAGTGAACCGCTCGTGCCCCTCGCCGCCGAAGATATCCGCGATGGGCACCTCGGCGTCCGGGGGTTCGCCGTCGTTGATGACTCGGTCGCGTAGGTATTGGTCCGCTCTGACCATGTCCTCGGGCTCGTCGAAACGTGTTGCATAGGGACCGACCCTGTGCGTATTACCGTGGACAGCAGGCTGGCGCGTGGTGGCGATGGGTCGGCGGTTCGCGTCCAGCAGGATCGCGAAAACGCCGTTGGTGCCGCTGTGGAGCGGGGTGGTGCTGCTTTGGCCCGTCTGCGGGTCGGCGTAGACGATCTGGCCGTTGTGGTTGACCACGTTCCAGGCGTGGGCACGGCCGGCGTTCTGGGTGATGATCACGGCGACCGTGGGATTGCCCGCGTACGACTCGACGAACGCGAGTGATCCGTCGGGGCAGTTGACGTCGCGACCGGACTCGTCGGGGTTCTGACCGCGGATGTCGTCGACCCAGGTGTCCTCACGCGGGTCAGGGGCCTGCTGGAACGAGCCGTCCTCGTTGCGCGGGAATCCCTCCTGCTGCGCACGGTTGTCGGCGTCGCTGGGGTCGTCGTAACCATCCGGCGGACCGGAGGGGCGCGTGGCGGTGGACGGGAAGACCGGTTCCCTCGACTCCGGTTGCTGGTCGGTGTCTTGAGGGTGCTGGGTGTCGTGGGTGTCGGCGGTGTCGTGGGTGTCCTGGGAATCCTGAGGGGCTTGGGATTCCTGGCTGTTCTCCGTGTCCTGCGTGTCCTGCGTGTTGTCGGACTGTGGGTTGCTCTCGTCCGTCGCGTCCGAGTCCTGGGGCGTTTCGGAGTCCTGGGCCTGGGTCGTTTCCGAGTCCCGGTCCGTGGTGGGGTCCGCGTCCGGGGCGGTCCCGGAGGCCTGGTCCGGGTTGGACTCCTGGGCGGTGTTCGCGTCCGGAGAATTGTCCTCGTTCTGCGGTGGTGTCGTCTCCGGGGTCGGCGTCGCTTCGGGGCCCGGCGTCGTCTCCGGCGTTGTGGAGGGCTCCGGGGTCGAGCCGTCGTTCTCGGAGGGCGTCTCGTCAGTGGACGGCTCGCTGGACGGCGAGGTGTCCGAAGATCCGTCCGGCTGAGCGTCGGAAGTTGACTGGTCCGTCGACGAGTCGGGGCCCGGGCTGATATTCGCGTCTGGGCTGTCGTTGGTGTCCGGAGTGGTCTGGGTGGACGGCTGAGGCGTCGACGGGGTCAGGAAGTACGGAGTGATCGGGTTCCGATTGGCGTCCAGTGGGGTGTAGAAGACCTCTTGGGCGCCCAGGTGAATCGGGTTCTCGCTGACGACGCCTGTCTGCGCGTCGACGAACAGGACCTGGCCGTTGTGGTTGACCGCGGCGAAGGCATGGCCGCCACCGCCGGGCCAGTTGACGCCGATGACGGCTGCCGAGCCATGCCCGGCCTGCGACAGCTCGTAGGGCGATCCGGCCCTGTGGGCCGACCGACTCCCTCCGCCGCACCGTCGGCGGAAGGGCCCTGCTTCAGATCCGGCTCAACGCCGTCCAGCCCTCAGACGGCAGCCCTAGCCATTGGGCCGGCGCAGGCTGCGGTACAGCTCGATCGCGGAGTCCGGCGGAGAGTTGGGGACGTAGGTGACGGCTCCGTCGCTTTTGGAGATCACCATGTGACTGCCACCCAACGGCGCCTGAGTTCCGGGCGGCGGCGGGGGCATCACGGCGTGAATGAGAAAGCCGATGTCGAACTCCGCCACGTACAACGGCGCCGGGTTCCCTTCCAGATCCAGTACTTCGAATCGGGCGCGAGCGGCGGCCAATGCCTCTTCGGTAGTGGCGGGGACGGGCTGTACCGGTTCCGGCGCATCGGGATGCGACACGGACTCTCTCCTGTCAGCGAAGGGACGGCTGTGGATCAGACGCGGTCATGCGGTGGAACTCGGGATGGCGCGGGGAGGTGGCCGTCGAAACGTCGAGCCCGCTCCAACCATTGATGAGCTTATCCAACCGACCGGCTGGATTGTGAACCCGTGCGCATCCACGTACCGTTCGCCGCGCTCCGGAGCGAACCCCCGTCGGCAAGCCGACGAGGGTTCCTCACCTCTTGAGCAGCCGCGCTATCGGGACCCCGCCGTCGACCCACTCACTCGCCGCTGGGGCGCCAGCGGCCGGCGCTCCGGGCGGCGCTGGCCCCGCCGCAGCCCCACAGCAGCAGGCCCAGGGCGCCACTCACACCCAGGCCGGCGAGCATGAGACTCAGCGAGGTGTTCGCGTGTCCGTCCGCGACCAGCGGTCTGGCAAGCCAGGAGTAGACGAGGACTCCTACGGCTCCCGACGCAAGGACCGGCACCAGCAGGCTCCACGCGCTGAGCCCGTAGAAGACCCTGCTGCGGCCGCAGAGCACCGCCACCGGGGCAGCGGCGCGTCCTTGGCGCAGGAACTCCGCCTGGGTGTTGAGCGCGAAACCCACGGCGAGCACGCAGGTTCCCAGGAGGCCGAAGAAGAGCAGCCATCCTGACTGGTCGCTGAGCACCTTGCCGCCGCTGATCCAGCCGATGCCCAGGGCGCTGACGCTGCTTCCGGGGGCGAGGGTGCGGTGCGCGGTGTGCTTGATCCGGGCGACGTCGAGAGCGGTTCCGTCACGGGAGAGCAGCAGAGCCGCATCGCCGGTACCGGCGGGCACCCGTGTGGTGGCGGTGGTGGCGAGGCCGGAGCCGTCTCCGAGGGCGTAGCGCAGGCGTTCATCGGCTTGCGCCACCGGGGTGACCGCACCCGAACGGCACGGGAGGCGAAGGGCCGTGAGGTCCTGGCAGCTGCCGGTGAGACGCGTGGTGCCCCTGGCCTTGTCGAGCGCCACAAGCATGGCTTGCGGGGGCAGCGAACTCGCGAACTCCGCGGTGAGGCCCTTGGGAGCCGTCACCGTCAGCACGCTGTCCCCGACCGCTTCGTGCACCGCGGTTGCCTGCCGAACGGGTTCGGCCATGCGGGACATCCACAGCTGTGCCTCGCCGGTGAGCCCGATGGCGATCACCACCGAGCACACCAGCCGTGCGGTCGTGGCGGCGGAAGCCGCCATCCAGCGTCCCGAGATCAGGGCGGAAGGGCCGGCCCAGCGGCGGGAGGCTTCCGCCAGGGCCGATCCGAATGCCGTACAGGCCGCCGCGATGAGCGACGGCAGGGTGGCGAAGCCGCCGAGGGTTCCCAGGACCTGCAGCAGGACACGCAGCGTGGGTGTGGGGGCGAGTCCGGGCCCGTAGGAGGCGGCCAGCAGGAACAGCGGGCAGGCCCAGCAGGCGAATCTGGTGAGGGCGGCACGGCCCGCGCGCGGGCGGGTGGCCGTGGCCGCCGGGCGGTGGCGGTGCAGCACGGTGACCGCGGAGAGCGCCGACACCAGCGACAGCACCGCCGCGACGACGAGCCACAGGGCGCCGGCACGCAGGTCCGGTGCGTGGAGAACGAAGTGTGCGAAGGGAACCGGCACGTCGGTCAGACAGCCCACAACGGCCGGTACCGCCCCGGCCATCGCTCCCAGAGCCGCGGGCAGGGCCGCTTCGCCCAGGACGATGAGTCGCCGGTGAGCGGGCAGCGCGCCCAGGGCGGTGACCAGGGCGATACGCCGGTCCCGTTCGTCAGCGCCCATACGGGCGGCCAGCACCGTGCAGACGCCGGCGGGAAGGAGCAGAAATCCGCCGACGGTGAGCAGGAACTCCCAGAGGGGACGCTGGTTGGTGAAGTCCCCGCTGCCCCACTCCGGCACGCTGCCGAATCCGTGAATCGGGCGTGCCTCCTCAAGTCCCCGCATGCTGTGCAGCGGCCGGACGTAGGCGAACCGCTCTCCGGGAGACGCCAGCCCCTCCGGGCCGATCGTCCCTGCCAACCTGCCGTAGCGCTCGCCGACCCGCTCGGCAGCCCCCGCCCGGAGCAGCGCGGGCGAGAGCACCGCCTCGCCGGGGGCGGGCCACGAGGTCAGGCCGGGCGGCGGAACGGCGGCGGGGCTCACCGGTTCCACCCAGACGACCGTGTACCCCCGCGCGTCATCCAAGGTGTCCTGCTTGAGCAAGTAGCGGGCGAGCGTGGTGCCGTGACCGGCGGCCACCCGCTGCGGGCTGCGGGCCGCGGTCCGCTCCTCGGTTCCGGCGTAGCCGGCGCACACCGCCACCAGGGAGGTGAGCGCCAGGCACAGTGCCGCGGTCGCGAACGACAACGCGACGAAGCGGGTGGCACTCCCCGCACGGCCCCGCCGGGCGGCCCGGCCGATCCGCAGCATCTGCCACCGCGTCCCGAGTCCGGAGTCGCCCGGAGACCTGGTCATGTCGCCACCCGTTCCGTGTGCAGGAGCCCGTCGCGCAGGCTCAGGTGCCGGTGGGCACGAGCCGCCACGCTCGGATCGTGGGTGGCCACCAGCAGCCCGCACCCCCATTGCTCCGGCAGCGAGAACAACAGGTCAGCGACCGTGCTGCGGGCGTCGGGATCGAGTGAGCCGGTCGGCTCATCGGCCAGGATCAGCGAGGGCTTGTTCATCAAGGCGCGTGCCACAGCGGTCCGTTGACGCTCACCACCGGACAGTTCGCCCGTGGTGGCCGTGGTTCCGGTCACGCACACGTCGTGCAGGAGCCCGGCCGCCCGCTCGTACGCGTCGCTGCGGGACTCGCCGGCCAGCAGGGCCGGCAGCGCCACATTCTCCACGGGCGTCAGTTCCGGGAGCAGTTCGCCGAATTGGAAAACCATACTGAGGTGTTGCGCCCGATGCCGTGCCAGCCGCTTACCCCGTAGCGTCGACATATCGCGGCCGGCCACCGAAACCTGTCCCTTTCCGGCGGGAACAAGGCCCAGGACCAGCGACAGCAAGGTGCTTTTCCCGCTACCGCTCGGCCCGGTCACCGCCACGGACTCCCCAGGAGCCAGATCCAGGGTGAGCCCTCTGAGCAGCTGACGCTTTCCGATGCTGTATCTCAGGTCTTTGAGACGCAGTACCGGATGAACAGCGGCGCTCGAATCAACCATGCTGATATGCCTCGCTAGATACCGCTGACGGCCCGGCAGCGTTACTGGGCCGCCGGGCCGTCAGAAAAGGAGCCCTCACCGGTGGATCAGGCGTTACGTCCGGGCGTCAGTTCGCCCATGCGCAGGTGTCGGGCTGCCAGTCCAGCGAGACGCAGCTGCGCAGCGTGTAGATGTACGCTCCCGCACCGCTGGTCGCCGTGGTGCCATTGCCGCTCTTGTTGTGCAACGTGTACGTTTCGCCGTTTCCGACTTCCCGGCCATAGCGGCTGTAGACGGGGTCACCGTCGGCCTTCTTGTCCTTTGCGTAGGCGTAGGCATGCTGAGGACTCACCCAGCCGGAAGAACCATAGGTGGCAGCATAGAGATTGTCTGCCGCCAGAGCAGGAGTGGCCCCCGCGACAAATGCTCCGCCGATGGCTATGGCAGCGATACGCCGCACAGTGTTACGCATTCCCAAACCCCTATTGTTCAGCCGCAGAGGCCATACCTCTGCTCATGCCACGAAGGGAAAGGTTGCATCAATGCAAAACGTCAAACCTTGCGGTTAGCCCCCCGTGGCCACGAAGGAGAACTGTATGCGCACCACTCGTAACCTGCAACTCGAAAGCCGGACTTGGGGAAGGCCAAAGCGAACTGCCCAGCCGACAGCGGGCCATAGTGATACGAGAAAGGGAGCGCAAAGTCCGGAACGCGGGTCACGCTGCAGTTCCCCTCGCGTGGCTTCTCCCCCTGCCCTCAA
The DNA here is from genome assembly GCF_053597915.1 of Streptomyces sp. NPDC001219. Taxonomy (NCBI): domain Bacteria; kingdom Bacillati; phylum Actinomycetota; class Actinomycetes; order Kitasatosporales; family Streptomycetaceae; genus Streptomyces; species Streptomyces sp. NPDC001219. The sequence continues at coordinate 77,340 of NZ_JBSFJF010000024.1, forward strand.
CCCGTGTTAGCCGGGTGTTAGCGGAGCGGCAGCTTCTCGATAGTGGCCCGGATCAGGGTGGGTGACGTACCGAGGAACAACGACACCGACTGCCCCCCGGGGGACCTGACATGCGCTCCAGCACCACTGCCCGCGCGGCCCGTCGCCGCACCCTGCGCGTGGCCGCCGCGGCCCTGATCGCGACCGCCGGTCTCGCTCTGACCGCCTGCTCCGGCTCGGACCCCGCCGACGCGAAGTCCGCGGGCCACCCGAGCACGAGCACGAACTCCGCCGCCAAGGCCACCACCGCGGGCTGGTCCGGCATTCAGAGCTCCGATGGCAGGACGAGCACCGCTGCCGAGGTCGGCACCAAGTCGCTCGCTGCGGGACAGCAGTCGGGCGGCGCGCCGTCCGCCAGGGCCAAGGCGGGGTCCCCCGTCCGCACCCAGACCTTGGTCGACGGCAGCACGGCCGAGATCTACGACCTCGGCTCCCAGCGCTACCGCGCCGAGATCGTCAGCGACGGTTCGGTCGTGGCCACGATGGAGACGACGGGGCCGGACGCCGACGCCGGGCTCGATGCCAACGGCATGTACGTCGTGCTCACGAGGGGCGGCGAGATCCACTCGTGGATGGGCGGCGAGCACCAGGGACCGGGCACGTTCACGCTCGCGGGCGGCTGGAAGGCCAAGGTCACGAAGGTCGGCGAGCTGCGGTACCGCGCGCAGATCATCGGCCACGAGGGCGTGGCCGCCACGCTGGAGACGAAGGGGCACGACGTGGGGGTCGACGCCAACGGCGTGTACATCGTGCTCAGCGCCGGCGGCGTGATCAGCGCCCACGAGTAACGGCCCGCCCGGCTGCGGTGGTGCAGCCACCTCCGGCGGGGCGGCCCCACCTCCGCAGTGACGGAAGCGATCTGCGCCCGCACGCACACCATGAATCATGCACGACCTGAATCTGACGCGATGTCAATCCGTGCCGCCCAGGCGGCACTTGGGATACGAGAGGTCTGCTGGATGAAGATTCGCCGCACCCTGACGGCCGCCGCGGCGGCTGCCGTATTGACGCCCGCCGCCGTACTGGCCGCGCCCGCCGCCGCGTCCGCAACGGAGCCGGTGTCCGAGGCCGGTCCCCGCACACCCGCCGCTCCCGACTCCCCCTACTCCCCCGATGCCGCCACAGCGGCGGACCGGTCAGCCGATTCCGCGACGAGCGGCGGCGGAACGGGTGACCAGAACGCGGATCAGCCCTGCGCGTTCGAGTCCGACCAGTTGCAGGTGGCCGTCCGCGGGCTGCCGCGCCAGCTGGCTGCGGGCGGCGTCTGGGCCCCCTTCTCCATGACGCTCACCAACACCACCGCCAAGCCCCTGGGCGAGGTCCAGCCCTTCCTGCTCGTCTCCTCCGCTCAAGATGTCGACCGGCCGTCCTGGGAGCTGGACACCGAGTACCGCGACACCAAGTCGGGGCGGTGGAAGACCCTCCATGACGCGGAGCCCGACGACCTGTTCGGCTCCTTCGCCGTCGGTCCGCGCAGCTCCCGCACGCTCCAACTGCGCACCCGCGTGGTCAAGGGCGCCAAGCCCGGCACCGGGTACGCGCTCGCCGCCGGCGACTACCGCAACCGCGACGGCTCCTGTGGTTCGGCCAAGGAATCCTGGTACGACTTCACCATCCTCCCCGCGGGCGCGAAACCGACGCAGGCCCCGGCCGAGCCGGGCACGCCGGGCAAGGCGGGTGGCGCGGCCGAGACCGGCCGGAGCGCCGCGTCCGGCGGTGGTACGAGTGGTTCCGATTCCACCGGTGACCTCGGCCCGCGGGGCGGCGCCCAACTCGCCGCGACCGGCTCCTCGTCCATGCTCCCGGCGATCGCCCTCATCGGCGGAGCCGCGATGGTGGCCGGCGCGGGTGCGGTCATCGGCGTGCGCCGCCGGAGGAACGCGGCCGGTCCGGGCACCACGGACATCGCCGCGTAAGCCCAGCCGTCTCTCCACGAACCGGGAAAGAGATCCTCATGAAACTGCGCCGCGCCCTGTCGGTCTCGGCCGCGACCGCCGCCCTGTTCCCCGTGGCGTTAGCCGCCGCGCCCGCCTCCCAGGCGGCCTCCGCCGCGGAGCTCCCGAAGTGCTCCGACGTCGGGCAGCCCCACAACAACGCCCTCGTGGGCCGCTCGTTCGGCATACCCGACTCGGTCACTCTCGGCACCCACTGGACGCCCTACACCGCCACGCTCACCAACACCTCGGCGAAGGAGCTGAAGTCGTTCGCACTCAGCGCCAGGCTGGGCAGCTATGTCTACAACGAGGGCGAGCGTGACCTGAGTCCGTACGGCGATCTGCAGTACTGGGACATCGCGCAGCGCGCCTGGAAGACGCTGCGCCAGGCCGACGGAGACGCCGGCGGCACCGTCCCCGGCCCGAAGACGCTGAAGCCCCGCGAGTCCGTCCATGTGCAGCTGCGGTTCAGGGTGCGCAAGGACCTGCCCATGGACCACGCGTACGACGCGTTCACCGGCCTCACCGGCACCTTCGCCGACCGCTACCAGGACACGGACTGCACGGCCGACGGCGTCGCCGTGGGCGGTTTCTCCCCCCGCGAGGGGTGAGACCTGCGGGGTCCCGGGGTGCTGCCGCCGTCGCGGCCCAGCAGCACCCCGGCTCCCCGCAGGGGAACGACGCACAGAGCAGGCGGCTTCGGCCGCGGCGTCTCTCCCGGAGAGCTGTGCGGAGAAAGATCTGACGACACGATGGAGGAGTTCATGAAGTCCTGGCGCACCCGTATCGCTCTCGGTCTCGCCGTGGGTGTCGCGGCGGTCACGGTGCCGCTGACCGCCACGGCCGCTTTCGCCGCCGGCCCGCCGCCCGGTGACGGCTGGCAGCAGGTCGGTGGCGAGTCGTTCGACTCCTGGCAGAAGTGCCACGACCAGATGCAGAGTGACCTGGCACAGAACCCCAAGTACCACGAGGCCACCTGCGTCAGCGACCCCCAGCCCGGCCTCCCCAACTTCTACTCGGAGTGGATGCGCTGAGCTCGTTCCTCATGGTCTGACCCCGAACGACTCCCACGGCCTTCGTATGGTCCTGTGCTCCGGCCAAAGCGGCGCATGACCAGTACGAGGGCCGTGGGCGTCGGTTCCGCGGCGGCACGGAACCGGTGGCCGAGCGACGCCGGACGGTCGGCGGCCGGGCCCGGTTCGAGTCCCAGCCCCGATCCCGGCCCCGGCCCCGGCCCCGTTCAGAACTTCACGGTCGAGACCGTGTAGACCACCGGGTGCCCCGGCTCGTCGTAGCTGACCATGATCCGCTGGTTGGGGTGCGGTGACCGGTCCGTGGTCGTCGTGCCGGCCCAGGGTCCGTCGGTGTTGAGGTCCCAGCCGACCTTGGCGGCCTGGTCGGGCGGGATGGTCTTCTGGTCCTTCTTGAGGGCGTCGGTGCTGGTGCCGACGGCAGCGAGGTAGTGCTCCAGGCCCCACTCGTTGGTCCGGAACTGCACGAACAGCGAGCTGGTCTGCCAGGAGTTGGTCTCGTAGTAGTAGACCGGGGTGGAGCCGATCGGCACCGGGACGTTGTAGATCCGCTGCTGGACCTTGGACGGGAAGGCGTTGGTCAGGCCGGTGGCGGCGGCCTCCAGCTCCTTGCCCTCGCCACTGTCGCGGCTCTGCTCGGCCGAGATGACGATGTAGCCGGCCGGGATAGCGATCAGCAGGAAGACGATCAGCGCCATCAGCAGCGGCCGGCGGCGCTTGGCGCGCGGCGGCGTGGACGGGTGCGGGTCGTCGTGCACGGTGTGCAGGTCGGTGTCGGTCATCGGCGGCCGGCCCGTTCGTAGCGTTCGTAGCGTTCGACGCGCCGCCGGTTGGCGCGCCGGAAGCGGCGGGCCACCAGACGGGCCAGATCGGCGGCGCCGACCATCCCGGCCTCGGGGCCCAGCTGGGCCTTGGCGAGGGTGGCTTCGGGGCGGTAGCCGCGGCCGGTGAGGTGGCGCCGGAAGGCGTCCCTGGCCGGGCCGATCAGCAGGTCGTCGGCGGCGCTGACGCCCCCGCCGATGACGAAGCAGGACGGGTCGAGGGCGGCGGCGAGGTTGGCGATGCCGACGCCGAGCCACTGGCCGATCTCCTGGAGGAGCTCGACGCACATCGCGTCGCCCTCCCGGGCCAGCTCGGTGATCAGCGGTCCGGTGATGTCGCCGATCCGGCCGCCGACCCGCTCGATGATGTTGTACGCGACCGGGGAGTCGGCGGCGGCCAGCTCGCGGGCCTCCCGCACCAGCGCGTTGCCGGAGCTGTACTGCTCCCAGCAGCCGCGGTTGCCGCACGGGCAGCGGTGTCCGCCGGGGACGACCTGCATATGACCGAATTCACCCGCGACGCCGTACTTGCCGCGCTTGACCGCGCCGTCCTCCAGGATCGCGCCGCCGATGCCGGTACCGAGCGTGATCATCACGAGGTGGTCCTGGCCGCGGCCGGCGCCGAAGCGCCACTCGGCCCAGGCGGCGGTGTTGGCGTCGTTGTCGACCATGACCGGGACCGCGAGGCGCCCGGCGAGCCGGTCCCGCAGGGGCTCGTTGCGCCAGTTCAGATGCGGTGCGAACAGCACCTTGCTGCGGTCCGCGTCGACCCAGCCGGCCGCGCCGATACCGACCGCGTGGACGTCGTGCCGGTCGGAGAGGTCGAGCACCAGCTCGGTGATGGTGTCCTCGACGACCTTGGGGCTCTTGGACTTGTCCGGCGTCTCGGTGCGGACCTTCTCCAGGATGGTGCCGTCGGCGTCGACCACGCCCGCCATGACCTTGGTGCCGCCGATGTCGATGCCGACGGTGGGCACCCGGGGGGCGGTCAGGTGTGAGCGCCGCTCACGGGTGCCGACCGTGCGCAGCACGGTGGCTCTCGCAGATCCACGGTGTACCCGGTCCCGGTACATGCTCATCGACCCACCTCTTCGCTGGTACTCCCCCACTGCCTGGTGGGCGCGGGTGGTACCCCCATGCGGCGGCTGCGTGCTCGCAAGAGTCGTCTCGTCCCTGCGGGTCTCGGGAGGCCGGGGCCTCGATGTGCTGGTTCGCTGCGATTGTGCATCACCCGCACCGTCCCGCGCACCGCGACGGAGAGTGACGCGCCCCGCGCGGCCCGGAGGCCTGCGCGGGGCGCGGTGGGGATCACTCGGGCCGGTGACCTCCGGGGAATTCCGGGGTCGCGGTGCGGGCCAGCTCGTGGCTGAGCTGTTCCAGCTCGCTGCCGCCCGCCATTTGACGGGTCAGTTCGTCGAGGGCGATCTCCGATTTGGCATGACTTCCGGCCATCGTTCCCCGCTTGAGCAGCACGAAGCGGTCGCCGACGAGATAGGCGTGGTGCGGGTTGTGGGTGATCAACACCACGCCGAGCCCGGCGTCCCGGGCGGCCGCGACGTACTTGAGGACGACACCGGACTGCTTGACGCCGAGCGCCGCGGTCGGCTCGTCCAGGACGAGGACCTTGGCGCCGAAGTAGACGGCGCGGGCGATGGCGACGCACTGCCGTTCGCCGCCCGACAGGGTGCCGATGGGCTGGTCGACGTCGCGCAGGTCGATGCCCATCCGCAGCAGCTCGCCGCGGGTGGTCTCGCGCATCGTGCGGACGTCGAGCCGCTTGAACGGGCCGACTCCGGTGGTCGGCTCGGAGCCGAGGAAGAAGTTCCGCCAGACCGGCATCAGGGGCACGACGGCCAGGTCCTGGTAGACGGTGGCGATACCGCGGTCCAGGGCCTCGCGCGGGGAGGAGAGGGAGGTCTCCTCGCCGTCGATGGTGAAGGAGCCGGCGTCATGCCGGTGCAGCCCGGCGATGATCTTGATGAGGGTGGACTTGCCGGCGCCGTTGTCGCCGAGCACACAGGAGATCTCGCCCGCGTGCACCTCCAGCGAGACGCCTTCCAGGGCCCGGACGTTCCCGTAGTACTTGCTGACGTCGGTCAGCTCGACCAGCGCTGTCATGCCTTTTCCTCCGCCCGCTTGCGGACCCATGCGTTCAGGAGCGTGGCGAGCAGCAGCATCGCGCCGAGGAAGAACTTGTACCAGTCCGGATTCCACTGCGCGTAGACGATGCCCTTGCTGGCCATGCCGAAGATGAAGGCCCCGACGGCCGCGCCGATCGCCGAGCCGAAGCCGCCGGTCATCAGACAGCCGCCGACCGCCGCGGCGATGATGTAGAGGAACTCGTTGCCCACGCCGTCGCCGGACTGGATCGCGTCGTACGAGAACAGCAGGTGCTGTCCGGAGACCCAGGCGGCGAAGGCGACGCCCATGTAGAGGCCGATCTTGGTCTTGGTGACCGGGACACCCACGGCCCGTGCGGCGTCCGCGTTGCCGCCCACCGCGAAGATCCAGTTGCCGACCCGGGTCCGCAGCAGAATCCAGGTGGCGACCGCGACCAGGAGCAGCCACCACAGGATGGTGATCTGGATGTCCACGCCGCCCAGGGTCAGACGCGAGGCGAAGACCGTGCGGGCCGAGTCGAAGCCCTCCATGTCGGCGATGGTCTTCGTCGAGACGGTGCCGCTGATCAGCTTGGTGAAGCCGAGGTTGAGGCCGGTCAGCATGAAGAAGGTGCCGAGCGTGATCACGAAGCTGGGCAGCTTGGTACGGGTCAGCAGGAGCCCGTTGAACACCCCGATGGCGAGCGTGACCAGCAGCGACACCCCGACACCCACCCAGGTGTTGGCGGTCATCTGGTAGCTGAACATCGACGAGATCAGCGCCGAGCTGACGACCATGACACCGGCCGACAGGTCGAACTCCCCGCCGATCATGAGCAGCGCCACCGGCACGGCCATGATCCCGATCGTCGAGGACGCGTAGAGCACGGTGGACAGGCTGGAGGCCCGCAGGAACGGCTCGGCCGCGACCGAGAAGAACAGGAAGACCGCGGCGGCGCCGACGACGGAGCCCAGTTCGGGGCGGCCCATCAGCCGGCGGGCCAGGGAGCGGTGCAGCAGCCGTTCGTCGGCTCCGCCCTTCGCCGGTCCGGCGGGCGGCACCGGTGGTGCGTCGGTGCCGCTCATCGGGTCCCCCGCTTCGTGTACTCCTGCAGCGCCGCGGCGTCCTTCCTGGTGATCACCTGGGGCCCGGTGAGCACCGGCTTGCCGCCGCCGAGGACGTCGGAGTTGTACTTGTACAGCCACAGCAGGTCGACGGCCTGGTAGCCCTGGAGGTAGGGCTGCTGGTCGACGGCGAAGCCGAGGGAGCCGTCCTTGAGACCGGTCGCGACCTGGGCGTTGAGGTCGAAGGTGTCGATCTCGGCCTTGCTGCCGGCCTGCTCCTTCGCCTTGACGGCGGTGGCGGCGAAGGGCGCGCCGAGCGTGACGACGGCGTCGAGGGAGCTGTCCGACTGGAGCTTGGACTCGATGGAGGACTGCACGTCGGGCATGTTGGTGCCCTCGACATACAGCTTCTGCAGGTCGCCCTTGAAGGTCTTCCCGGCGCCGTCGCAGCGCTGCTCGTGGCCGACGTTGCCCTGCTCGTGCAGGACGCACAGGGCCTTCTTGCGGCCGCGCTTGTTCAGCTCCTCGCCGACCGCCTCGCCGGCCACCTTCTCGTCCTGTCCGATGTGACTGAGCGCACCGAACGCCTTGGACTCCTCGGCACCGGAGTTCACCGTGATCACCGGGATACCGGCCTTCCGGGCCTTCTTGAGGACGTCCTTCATGGCGTCGGGCTTGGCGAGCGAGACGATCAGCCCGTCGACCTTCTGGTCGATGTAGGACTGCACCAGCTGGCTCTGCCGCTGGGCCTCCTTGTCGTGCCCGTAGACGAACTTGATGTTGTCCTTGACGGCGGCCTGCTGGGCACCGTTCTGCACGATGTCCCAGAACGTGTCGCCGTCTCCCGAGTGGGTGACCATCGCGAAGGTCCACCTGGGGGTGTTCACCGCGGCCTTGCCGCCGGCCGCCTGGGCGGCGCGCTCCTGCTCGGCGCGCAGGCCTCCGGTGCTGCTGCATCCCGCCAGGGAGGCGCCCAGCACCGCCGCCAGCACGGCGCCCACGACGCGTCCCCTTCTCCGAACCCGTGCCACGAGGACTCGCCCTTCCCGCTGATCTTGCCGTGTCGGCGTTGGTTGTATTCGCTGTCCGGCCGGACCCGCCGGCCGCCGTGTGGTGTCGTCCGCCGGCACCGGGCGGCCGGGCCCGGCCGGCCAAGTATCCGTTACCGGTGATCTGTCCCGGTTCATGGGGTCCCGTCTTCCCTGGGGCTTCACCGGGTGCCTCGCCCGGTGTGCGCGGTCAGCTCTGGTCCGTGGGCGGTCGCCAGTAAAGCGGACGCGCTGCGCACGGCGACGCGGTGGGCAGTGAGGGGGCCAGTCGTACGCACGCCGATCATCGTGGGACCGCCTTTTCTCCCGGCCGCCGGAATGCGGCTGGAGGAGTTTGTAACGGCGCGCGCGGAGCCGCGTCAAGACTTTGTCAGAACATTCTGACGAAGGCGGGCCGCATGGGTCGCACACAGCAGGGCATACCGGTCGATAAGGCCCGTCCGACGGCGCTCACGGGGCTGCCGGGACGAACGGCCCGGCAGCCCTCAGCCGTGAGAGGAACCGCCCCGGCCGCGCCTGACCGCACCCTCAGGGCCGTACCAGCAGCTGGAACTCGAAGGCGTAACGGGACGCGCGATAGACATGCGAGCCGAACTCGACCGCTCGCCCGGTGTCGTCGAAGGTCGTCCGCTGCATCGTGAGCAGCGGGGCGCCCTCGGGCTCCTCCAGCCGCTCGCCCTCCTCGACGGTCGCGGCCCGGGCCCCGACCGCCTGACGGGCGCTGTGCAGGGTGATCCCGGCCGACCGCATCAGGCGGTAGAGGCCGGTCTCCTCCAGCTCGGCGGTCCTCAGCTGGATCAGCCCGGCGGGGAGGTGGTTGCGGAGGTGCGCGACGGGTTCGCCGTGGGCCAGCCGCAGCCGCTCGACCAGCGCGACCTCCGCGCCCTCGGCGATCCCCAGCGCGGCGGCGACCTCGGCGTCGGCCTCGGTGGTGGTGTTGAGCAGTACCCGGGTGGCGGGCTTCTGCCCGGCCGCCTCCAGGTCGTCGTAGAGGCTGCTCAGCTCCAGCGGGCGCTTGACCTGGCTGTGCACGACCTGGGTGCCGATACCGCGGCGGCGCACCAGCAGGCCCTTGTCGACCAGCGACTGGATCGCCTGCCGCACCGTGGGCCGGGACAGGCCCAGCCGTCCGGCCAGCTCGATCTCGTTGCCGAGCAGGCTGCCGGGCGCCAGCCGCCCGTGCTCGATGGCGGCCTCCAGCTGCTGGGACAGCTGGAAGTACAACGGGACCGGACTGCTCCGGTCCACGCTGAACTGGACGGGGCCGTCGGCGCCCAGGGCTTGTTCTGTCTCGCGTTTCCCCACGCTCGCGAGCGTATCCGCCCCGGCAGATGACGGGAAGTCCGGAGGTCACATTGTCCGGACAAGGCGGGCGACGGGGGCGGGACCCCGGTGATCCGCCCGGCGGGGGACCCGATGGCGCGAAGCCATGTGCGCGCGCCCGTACCCCGGAATACTCGGCCTTCGACAGCCGTGACCGCACACCGGACGGGCCCCGCCCGTGACCGGCCGACCGCACGCCCCGGAGGAGCCCCCATGCCCGTACGCCGCGTCGTCCCCGACATCCACTCCGACGACCTGGAAGGAAACCGCGCCTTCTACGGCCTGCTGGGGTTCGAGGAGGTCATGAACCTGGGCTGGGTCATGACCCTGGCGTCCCCCGCCCACCCCACCGCCCAGCTCACCTTCATGACGCACGACGAGTCCGCCCCGGTCATCCCCGACCTGAGCATCGAGGTCGACGACGTGGACGCCGCCTACACCGCCGTGCTGGCCTCCGGGGCGCGGATCGTCCGGCCGCTCCAGGACGAGGAGTGGGGCGTCCGCCGCTTCTTCGTCGAGGACCCCAACGGCCGGGTCGTCAACGTCCTCAGCCACCGGGCCCCCGCACACGGCACCGAGGGCACCGCGGCCGCCGCCGACGGCTGAGCCGCCGCGTACCGGCTACCCCTCGCCGCCGCCCGCGGGCCCGTTGAGTGTCATCGCCGTCCCCTGCGCCACCGCGCACACGGTCTCCGTGCCCTCCGCGTCGAGCACGGTCAGCTCACAGCGGCACACGGCCTGCCGGCGCCCGGCCTGCACGACCTCGGCGCGGGCCCGCAGCGTCCGGCCGAGCGCCGGCCGCACGTACTGGATGGAGAAACCACCGGTGACGATGGCCGGGCCCAGGGCCGTGGCCGCGGCGAAGGTGAGGGTGTTGTCGGCGGCGTACGACAGCACCCCGCCGTGCACGAAGCCGTGCTGCTGGAGGAGTTCCTCGCGGATATCGATCTCCAGCGTCGCCGCACCCTCCCCGAACTCCGTGATCCGCGCCTGCACCAGCCTGCTGAACGGCTGCGCCTCCAGCGCCCGTTGCACCTCAGCGAGATCGAACACCGCACTCGCCTGCCCCGCACCGGCCATCTCGTCCTCCGCTTCTCGCCCTGCGTCCGGCCGCCCGCCCCGCTATTAGAGCCGACTCTCCAATACGGTACGCGGCCACCGGCCCGCTACTTCATCCACGCTTCCTCGTACTTCCGGTACGTCCCGTCGTGGGTGGCCAGGTGTACCCACTGGTCCACGTACGCCCTGAACTCCTCGTCGCCGCGGGGCAGGGCGTAGGCCTTCTCGGAGAAGGTGAAGGGCTTGTCCGGGTGGAGCGAGCACAGCTCGGGGTGGATCTTGGCCTGGTAGCGGGTCTCGCTGGCGTCGGTCATCATCACGTCGGCGCGGCTCGCGATGATCTCGTCGAAGATCGTGGTGTTGTCCCGGTGGACCGTGAGGGTTGCCCGGTGGATACGGGCGCGCGCGAACTCCTCGTTGGTGCCGCCCGGGTTGACGATGACGCGGGTGCCGGGCCGGTCGATCTGTGCCAGGGTCTGATACCTGTCCTTGTCCGTGCAGCGCACGATGGGGGTCTTGCCGTCGGTGCGGGTGGGTTCGCTGAAGTACACGGAGCGGGCACGCGGGAGGGTGACCGAGACCCCGCCCATGGCGATGTCACAGCGGCCGGCCGACAGGTCGCCGACGAGACCGGCCCAGGTCGTGGCCACGTAACGCGGCCTGGCATCCAGGCTCTTGGCGAGGTCCCGGGCCATCTCGATGTCCACACCGCGGTAGGTGCCGGTCGCGGGATCGCGGTGGCTGAAGGGCCGGTAGTCACCGGTGGTGCAGACGCGCAGCACCCCGCGCCGGGGGACGGCGTCGAGGGCCGAGGTCTTTCCGGTGCCGGCGGAGGCGGCTTCACGCACCCCGGCGGGCGTGTCCGAGGCCGCCGGGGCGGCCGCGGTGACGGCGAGCAGACAGGCGAGGGCGGAGAGGGCAACGGCGCGCTTCATAGGGGCTCCTGGGACTCCGGTACGCGGCGGCATGGCGCATGAGCGAAGCGCTCAGGGTGGCAGAGCCCGCGGTGCCGGTGAACCCCCTGCCCGCCCAGCGGGACGGACGGCCGGGGGACCCCGGCGGCGGCGCACCGGCCCCGGCCTCAGCCCTCCCGCACGACGACATCCCTCCCCGCAGCGCGACGCCGCCCCTCGCAGCGCGACGCCGTTCCCCGCACCCCGCTCAGAAGTCCGCGGCGTCCGGGCCCATCAGACGGTCCGGGGCGGCCTCTTCGAGGCGGGTGAGGAGGTCGGCGGCGCGCTTGGCGACGGTGTCGCGGTCGCCGTCGGAGAGGGCCGCGCCCATGCCGACCGCGACGGCCCCCGCGGCGATCCACTCCGGCGCGCTGTCGACCGTCACCCCGCCCGTCGGCAGCAGCGGCACCTGCGGCAGTGAGGCACGCACCTCCGCCAGCCAGGACGGGTCGTGTGCCGAGGCGGGGAACAGCTTGAGCGCGTCCGCCCCCAGCTCCAGACCGCGGACCACCTCGGTCGGGGTCGACACCCCGGGGAAGACCGGGATGCCGTAGCGGTGGCCCGTACGGATCACCTCGGCGTCGAGGCTCGGCGAGACCAGGAAACGGGCGCCCGCGTCGACCGCCATCCGGGCCGATGCCGCGTCAAGGACCGTGCCGGCGCCGATGACCGCGTCGTCGCCCAGCTCGCGGGTGAGCGTGGTGACCGCTTCCAGGGCGAAGGGGGTGGTGAGGGATATCTCCAGGCTGGTGATGCCCGCCGACAGCAGGGTGTCGGCGGTGGCGCTGGCCTCGTCATAGGTCCGGCTGCGGACGATGGCGAAAACACGCTGCGCCAGTGCGGCCCGGGTGATTTCCCAGCGATACACGGCAGTTCGCCGTCCTTCCTTGTCTCCGACGCTCCATGCCGCCTCGCCATGGCCTACAGCGGATACGGCATTTTCCGGGGCGTGCCGCAGCAGCTGACCTCACATGGTCTTTTTCCGCTGATGCCCGCCCGCTCCTCGTTTTCACCGAAACGCTACCGGGAGCCACTGACAATCCTCTCTCGGGGGTGCGCCCCGTGCGCCCCTTCTGCCGAGAATGGGCCGGGAATCGAGGGAAGCGGCAGGTCGGAGGGGGCGCACGGAACAGGCTCGCGGCACCGGCCCATTGCACGGGCGCACAGCACGGCGGCGGCCGGGGTGTGTGCACACCCCGGCCGCCGCGGTTTCCGGTCACGGGCCGCTCGGCCCGTCACCCCTGATGTCCTGTTGTCATGACGGCCGGCCGGCCATCCGGACCGCCGGCCGCTCGCCCGTCGGCTTCAGCAGCCGCGGTCGACGAGATCGAAGGTCTTGTAGTGGTCGGCGGTGTAGTAGTCCTCTTGCTTCTTCTCGCCGGCCACGATGCGCCGCGCACCGCGGTCGGGCGAGCCCGGAGTGACGACGGTGTACTCGTGGTAGTAGCCGTCGCTCTGGGACGGGAGGATGCCCTCCCGGTTGTCGAAGACCGTGCCGTCCTTCGGATACGGGTAGGGCCCGCCCTTCTCGATCAGGTCGAGGGTGTCGTGCGCCTGCGAAGGCAGCTTGGAGTAGCAGACCTTGCCGACGTCCTGCACGTGCACGGACGTGACGTGCGCCGACGCGGCGTACGAGGCGGGCGCGTGCGTCGTGGCGACGGCGGGGGTGGCGGAGACCGTGGTTCCGCCGATGAGAAGGGCCGAAGCGAGGGCGCCGACGGCGCCGAACTTGGTGATCCGTGGGGGGATTCTCATACCCTCCAGAATGACGCGCGTAGACGTGCCCCTGTCAATCCCAACCGCCCTAAGTTTTCCGGGAGTTCACAAGCCCACCCCACCAACTGCCCCAAATTTCCGCATATCCCGGGCCCCTCGGAGCGGCGCAGAGGCCGTATGCGATGCTGCCGACGTGTCGACCACGTCCCTCCCCCCGGAACCCGTGCTGCCGGAACCCGCGCACGGGACGCCACGGCCTCTCCTCACCCAGTCGTGGCTGGATCTGGCCTTTGTGCACTGGGCCGTTGACCCGGCCGAGGTCAGTCCGCTCCTGCCGGCGGGTACGGTCCCCGACACGTTCGAGGGCGCCACCTACGTCGGTCTGGTCGCCTTCCGTATGCATCGCGTCGGATGGTTCCGGCTGCCCGGCGTGCCGTACCTGGGCACCTTCCCGGAGACGAACGTGCGCCTGTACACCGTGGACGCCCACGGGCGCCGGGGCGTCGCCTTTCGCTCGCTCGACGCCTCCCGCCTCATCCCCGTCGCGATCGCACGGACCTTCTTCCGGCTGCCGTATCTGTGGTCCCGGATGTCCGTCAGCCGCGATGCCGACACCATCAGCTACCACAGCCGCCGCCGCTGGCCCGGACCGCGCGGCGCGCACAGCAGGGTGACGATACGGCTCGGCGAACGGATCGAGGAACCCACCGCACTCGAGCACTTCCTGACCGCGCGCTGGGGCATGCACAACAGCCTCTTCGGACAGCCGGTGTACTTGCGGAACACCCACCCGAGGTGGCCGCTGCACCGCGCCGAACTGCTCGAATGCCAGGAGAGCCTGGTGACGGCCGCCGGACTGCCCGAACAGAACGGGACACCGGCGAGCGTGCTCTACTCGCCAGGCGTCGCCGTCCGCTTCGGACGCCCGGCCCGGCCCGGCCGCGCGGACAGCGCTTGACGCTCACCCACGACTCCTTTGCCTCTGAGGCAAATCTTTTGCCCGAGAGGTGAAAGGTCGCTATACCGGGGATATGACCGAGCTCCCCGACGAGCCCACCGGCGCTTCGCCGGATGAGCTGTTCACCGTCGCACCGCGCCTGCGGGATCTGCGGCGGCGCGGTGGTTTCACGCTGGAGGCCGCGGCCCGGCTGGTGGGGCTGTCGCCCGCGCATCTGTCACGGCTGGAGACCGGTCAGCGTCAGCCTTCGCTGCCGATGCTGCTGGCGCTGGCCCGTACGTACGGGACCACGGTATCCGACCTCCTCGGCGAGACCGCCGCGGAGCGGGACCCGATCGTGCGGGCCGGGCGGGCGGAGGCCTCGGAGGCCGGGGGCTGGACGTACTGGACCGTGGGCGGCGCCGGGCGGGCGATGCAGGCGCTGCGGCTGCGGGTGCCGCAGCGGTCGCAGGGCGATCTGGTGCGGGTCCATCCGGGCGAGGAGTGGCTGTACGTCCTGGAGGGGCGGCTGCGGCTGACGCTCGGCGGGGCCGTGCAGGTGCTGGAGCCGGGGGACGCGGCGCACTTCGACTCGCTGACCCCGCACCGGATCGCCGCCGCCTCGCCGGGCGGCGTGGAGCTGCTGTTCGTCCACACGCTGCTGCAGAGCGGGGCCGCCGAGCTGTGCCTCGGCGGCGACGACACCAGGCGCCGCGGGCTGTGAACCCCGGCGCCGCCCTCAGGGAAGGACCCACCGTCGTGCCCGATCAGACCATGCCCGCCACTCCCCCGGCACCGGAGCCGCTCGCCGGGGCGGCGCCCGTACGGAAGTACGTCGAGAACAAGCCGCCGCGCGGGCTGTATGTGCGGGTGTTCATCTACGTCATCGCGACGCATGTGCTGCTGGCGATGATGAGCCTGGTGGTGATCGCCGCGAACTCCCGGTAGCGGGCGGCCCGCAGGGGTGACGCGGGGCAGCAGGGTCCATCCGTTCGGCCCGAAAGTCCATTGCCCCGGTGTGGCAGCCAGGTGAAGCCTGCTGGCGCGGCGAGGTCGTACGACGTCCGTCCCGGAACCTCGCCGCGCCGAGGAGGACCGAAGGATGCACCGTACGCGCACCCCGGTGGCGACCGCGCTGGCCATGGCCCTGGCCGTGCTTCCCCTGACGGGCATGGCGGCGCCACCGGGCGCCGGAGCGAAGGCCGGAGGGGACGGCACCCGGGAGACCCCCGGAGCCGCCGCTGCCGTCTCCCCCACGCCCCGGTCCGTCGTGAACCGCTCCGACCGGGCCGGCATCACCCCGTCGGTGACCGTCGTCGCCGGGCCGCACACCGACGCACCGGCGCTGGCCGTGGTCGGGAAGGCGCTGAAGGACGCCGGTGCGCAGCGCGTCCTGCGGTCCGAACACACGCCGGACGAGGGACAGTTGGCGGTGTATGTGGGCGGTGCGGGCGCGGCGCGGATGCTGGCCCGGCTGGGCGCGCGGGGCACCGGCGGGCTGCCCGCCGAGGGGTATGCGCTGGCCATCGGTGACGGGCGGATCGCGCTGTCCGGCAAGGACGCCGCCGGCACCTACTACGCGGCGCAGACGCTGCGGCAACTCCTGCCGCACGCACAGCGGCCGGGCGCCCAGGTGCGGGGCACCGTCGTTCGGGACTGGCCGGCCACCCCGCTGCGCGGCGTCATCGAGGGGTTCTACGGCACCCCGTGGTCCCACCGGGCCCGGCTCGACCAGCTCGACTTCTACGGTGCGCACAAGATGAACCTCTACGTCTACTCGCCGAAGGATGACGCCTATCTGCGGGAGAAGTGGCGGGACCCGTACCCCGCGGAGCAGCTGGCGCGGATCGGGGAGCTGGTGGACCGGGCGCGGGAGCGGCATGTGGAGTTCGCCTACGCGCTCTCCCCGGGGCTGTCGGTCTGCTACAGCTCCGACGCGGACCTCCGGGCGCTGACCGCCAAGTTCGCGACGTTGTGGGACATCGGTGTACGGACCTTCGCGGTGCCCTTGGACGACATCAGCTACACGGACTGGAACTGCGCGGCGGACAAGGACCGGTTCGGCACCGGCGGCGCGGCGGCGGGCGCCGCGCAGGCGCATCTGCTCAACCGCGTCAACCAGGAGTTCATCGCCGGGCATCCGGGGGCCGAGCCGCTACAGATGGTGCCCACCGAGTACTACGACGTGCAGCCGTCGCCGTACAAGAAGGCGCTGGCCACGCGGCTGGACAAGGATGTGCTGGTGGAGTGGACGGGGGTGGGGGTGGTCGCGCCGACGATGACCGTCGCCCAGGCGAAGCGGGCCCGGGAGGTCTTCGGGCACCGGATTCTGACGTGGGACAACTATCCGGTCAATGACTATGTGACCAGCCGGCTGCTGCTCGGGCCCTTCAACGGCCGGGAGAAGGGGCTGCCGGGGCAGCTGGCCGGGATCACCGCGAACCCGATGATCCAGCCCGCGGCGTCCAAGCTCGCGCTGTACACGGTGGCGGACTACGCGTGGAACGACACGGCGTATGACGCCCGGTCGTCCTGGGGCGGGGCGATCGCGGAGCTGGCCGGTGGGGATGCCCGTACGGCACGGGCGCTGCGGGCCTTCGCGGACGCCCACTACTCCTCGTCGCTGAATCCGCGGCCGGCTCCCGAACTGGCCGCCGCCATCGAGGAGTTCGGGAAGGGCGGGGAGGCGCGGCGGCTCGATGAGGCGCTGCGGACCCTCCAGGAGGCGCCGGAGGTACTGCGCGACCGGCTCGCCGACCGGGGTTTCGTCGCGGACAGCGCGCCGTGGCTGGACGCGACCCGGGCCTGGGGCGTCGCGGCGCGTACCGCGCTGCGGCTGACCGTGGCCACGCGGGCGGGCGAGGACGCGCTGACCTGGCAACTACGGCAGCGGATACCGGAGTTGGTGCGGACGGCCACCTCGTACGTGTATGTGGACATGGCCGGGAAGCGGATTCCGGTGCGGGTGGCGGACGGGGTGCTGGACACCTTCGTCGAGGACGCGGTGGCCGCCCATGACAGGGCGCTGGGGATCACCGGCCGCCCCAAGGGGTCGACGGACCTCTCCGTCTACCAGGACAACGCGGTCTCCCGGATGACCGATGGTGAGGACGCCACGTACTTCTGGAGCGGCGCGGGGCCCCGGGCCGGTTCCTTCGTGGCGCTGGACCTGCGAGCCGAGCGGCTCTTGGGCACCGTCACCCTGGCGATGGGCAAGAGCGGCAGCCCGGACGACTATCTGCGGCACGGCGTCCTGGAGTACTCCTCGGACGGCACGAGGTGGCAGCGGCTGGCCGCGTTCGACGGGAAGCCCGAGGTGCGCGCCGAGCCGCCGGCCGGGGCGCGGGCCCGCTACGTCCGCGCGCGGGCCACACAGGCCCAGGACAACTGGCTGGTGGTGCGGGAGTTCGGGGTGGCCGGGGGCGAGACGGTGACGGTGGCCGGCGGGCCGCCCGCGGCGGAGGGCGGTGCGCTGCGGTCGGCGGCGGACGGTGATCCGGCCACCGTCTACCGCGCGGCGCGGGCCACGCAGCCCGGCGAGACGCTGGAGTTCACGCCCGAGGCGCCCCGCGCGGCGCGTTCCGTGGTCGTGCTGCGGCCATCCGGCGCACCGGCCGGGGCGGCCACCGTCGAGGTCCGTACGGGTGGCGCCTGGCGCACGCTCGGCGCGCTGTCCGGCGCGTATACGCGGCTCGCGGCGGGCGGCGGCCCGGTCGGGGGCGTCCGGCTGGTGTGGCGGGACGGGACGGCGGCGCCCGTGGTCCATGAGGTGGTGGTGCGCTGAGGGGGTGGGGGTGTCCCCGAGGGAGGAGGGTGCGCCGAGCGGCGGAAGCGCACCGAGGGGAAGGGCCGTACGCGAGGTGCCGCGCTCCGCTGTCCGACGGGCGACGGTTCGCCGGCCGGCGTCGCGTCATCTCCCCCACGGCGGCCGTTCCGCGCCCTAATCTGAGGTGCCGGCCACCGCCCTCGCCCCGGAGGAGACCCATGGCCCGAACCGCTCCCGATGCCCCCCGCCCGACCGCGGCCGCCGTCCTGGACGACGCGGTCCGCGCGCTCGCCCCGGACTCCGCCGCCAACCCGCTCGTCGCGCAGATCGAGGCGGGCGCGGCGCCGCGCACCGTGTTCGCCACCCTCGCCCTCGAACAGCACCAGGTCGTCGCCGCCGACCGGGTCAGCTTCCAGCATCTGGCGCGGCGCGCCGACGGTGACCCGCCCGTCGCCGACTTCTACGACCTGCTCGCCCAGGGCGAGACGCTGGCGCTGAAGCGGCTGGCCGGGCTGGCGGACGCCTGTGAGCTGACCGCGCGGGAGATCGCGGAGTACCGGCCGCGGCCCGGCTGTCAGGCGTACCCGTCCTATGCGGCGCGGCTCGCGCTGAGCGGCGACCCGGCCGACGTGGCGATCGCGCTGACCGCCAACTTCGCGGCCTGGGGCGGCTACTGCACCGTCGTCGGCACGGCGATGCGGGACCACTACGGCTTCCCGGAGGCGGCGTGCGCCTTCTTCGGGTTCTTCGCCGAGCCGGCGCCGGCCGTCGAGGAGAGGGCCCGCGCGGCCGTGCAGCACGGCCTCGACACCGGACAGGCGCGGCCGGCCACGGCGCATCGCTACGGCCGTCTCCTCCAGGCGTACGAGCTGATGTTCTGGGACTCCGTCGCCGGATGACCCGGCCCGGTGGTGCCGGCGGAACACGGCCGGCACCACCGGGGCGGCAGGTCCGCCGCTCAGCCCGTGGGGCGGGCGCCCGGTCGGCGTGCGCCGTCCGTGGGCCGTTCGAGCAGTTCGCCGGTGGGCTCGGTGAGGGTGCTGCCGTCGTTGATCCGGCGGCCGCGCAGCCAGGTGGACCGTACGACGCCGTACAGGGTCTTTCCGGCGTAGGCGGTGATCTTGTTGCGGTGCTGGAGGGCCCGCGGGTCGACGGTGAAGGTCTCCTCGGGGGCGAGCACCGCGAAGTCCGCGTCCCGGCCGGGCTCGATGGCCCCCTTCCGGTCGAGGCCGACCAGCGCCGCCGGTGCGGTGGCCATCCAGCGCACCACGTCGTCGAGGGTGTGGCCGCGCTCGCGGGCCTCGGTCCAGATGGCGGGCAGGCCGAGCTGGAGGGAGGAGATGCCGCCCCAGGCCGCGCCGAAGTCAGCGGTCTTGAGGTCGGCGGTGGACGGCGAGTGGTCGGAGACGATGCAGTCGAGGGTGCCGTCGGCCAGGCCCTCCCACAGCGCGTCCTGGTTGGCCGCCTCGCGGATCGGCGGGCAGCACTTGAACTCCGTGGCGCCGTCCGGGACTTCCTCGGCGGTCAGGGTCAGGAAGTGCGGGCAGGACTCGACGGTGATCCGGACGCCCTCGCGTTTGGCGGCGGCGATCAGCGGCAGCGCGTCGCTGGAGGACAGGTGCAGGACGTGGACCCTGGCATCGAGCCGCTGGGCGAGCACGATCAGCCCGGCGATGGCGTCGTTCTCGGAGATGCGCGGGCGGGAGGCGAGGAAGTCGGCGTACTTGGGGCCGTGCGGCGGGGGTGCCGCGTCCAGGTGGCCCGGGTCCTCGGCGTGCACGATCAGCAGGCCGCCGAAGCCCGCGATCTCGCCGAGGGCGGCGGCCAGTTGCTCCTGGTCGACCTCGGGGAACTCGTCCACGCCGGACGGCGACAGGAAGCACTTGAAGCCGAAGACCCCGGCGTCGTGCAGCGGGCGCAGATCCTTGACGTTGCCGGGGATGGCCCCGCCCCAGAAGCCGACGTCGATATGCGCCTTGCCGCGGGCCACCTCGCGCTTGGTGTCGAGATGCGCCGTGGTGGTCGTGGGCGGGAGGCTGTTGAGCGGCATGTCCACGAGGGTGGTGATGCCGCCGGCCGCGGCCGCGCGGGTGGCCGTCCAGAAGCCCTCCCACTCGGTGCGGCCGGGGTCGTTGACGTGGACGTGGGTGTCGACGAGGCCGGGCAGCAGGACGTCGTCCCCGAAGTCCTCGACCCGCGCCCCGGCCGGGACCTGGGCGTCATACGGCAGCACCGCGGCGATCCTGCCGTCCTGGACGGCGACGGACGCGGCGCGCGTGCCCTGTGGGGTGACGACGCGCCGGGAGCGCAGCACCAGCTCTGTTTCGGACACCCGGTCCCTCCTCGTGGCTGTTCTCATCGTGGCGTGCGGGCGGGTGGGGTGCACGGCCGCGCACGGCGGTCGCGGCACCCGGAACGCGCCCGGCACGCGGGACGATCCATGGATTCAACAATCTGTTGAATGAGTCTTCACTCCGGGCCCCGGCCCGTCAAGACCCCTCGGCCGGGACCGGCAGCGCGACCGCCCCGGCATCCCTCGACCCCGCCGACTCGCCCGCCGCCGCGGCGCTGACCTGCGACGGGACGATCTCGTCCGGAACCGGAGCGGTACCCGCGGCGGACCGGTCCCGGCCCGACACCAGGACATAGAGCACGCCGGCCAGCCCCATTCCGAAGATCCAGGAGAACGGCGCCACCACACCGAAGGCCGGCACCAGGGCGAGCGCGGCGGAGACCGCGGCGGCGGGCAGGAAGGCCACCACGGCCTTCGGGTTGTAGCCGTGGCGGTAGAAGTACGCACCGCGGGCATCGGCCGAGAACAGCGCGTCGACATCGATCCGCCCCCGGCGCACCAGGTAGTAGTCGACGAGCAGAATCGCCACCAGGGGCCCGAGGAAGGCACCCAGTCCCCCCAGGAAGTACTGGATCACCAGCGCCGAGGAGTACAGCTTCCAGGGCAGGACGACGACGGCCAGCACCGCGGTGATCATGCCGCCGCGCCGGAAGTTCAGGTACTTCGGCGCGAGGTTGGCGAAGTCGTAGGCGGGCGAGACGAAGTTGGCGACGACGTTGATGCCGATGGTGGCGACGATGAAGGCCAGCGCGCCGATCACCGTGACCACCGGGTTGTCGATCTTCTGGATCACCTTCACCGGGTCGTAGATCGCCTCCCCGAAGACCGAGATGGTGCCCGCGGTGACCAGCACGGCGACCATCGCGAAGGCGGTGAAGTTCAGCGGCAGCCCGAGCAGGTTGCCGCGCCGGTAGGAGCGGTGGTCGGGCGTGAAGCGCGCGAAGTCCGCGTAGTTGAGGACCAGGGTCAGGAAGGTGGCCACGGTCAGACTGACGGCGATGAGGCTCTGCCGGAGCTGCTCGGAACCGCTGAGACCGGTGAGGCTGCGGGTCAGCGAGATGTCACCGCCGGCCTTGACAACCAGGTACACCGCGAGCGCGAGCACCACGAGCCAGACCACCGGACCGGTCGCGAAGTCCTGGACCTTGCGGATGAACTCCATCCCACGGGTCAGCAGGACGGCCTGCAGCCCCCACATCACCATGAAGGCGACCCAGCCCAGGGTGGACAGCCCCAGCACGGAGTTGTGGTGGTAGACCTCCAGCCCCGGCGCGAGCTGGAGGGTCAGCAGGACCACGGCGGTCGAGGCCAGCCAGGTCTGGATGCCGTACCAGGCCACGGCCATGACCGCGCGCAGCAGCGCGGGGATGTTGGCGCCGTAGACGCCCCAGCTGGCACGGGCGAGCACCGGATAGGGCACCCCGGTCCGGTGCCCGGCGTGCCCCATGCGGTTCATCAGCCAGTGGACGATCGAGATGCCGGCCAGCAGCGCGACGAACACCTCCCAGGCCGGCAGGCCCAGCACGAACAGGCTGGAGGCGAAGGCGTAGTTGCTGATCGCGTGGGTGTCGGACATCCACAGCGCGAAGATGCTGTACGTGCCCCAGGTGCGCTCAGGGGCCGGTGCGAGGTCCTCGTTGAAGAGGCGCGGGTCGGGCTGCGGGGACTTCGGGCGTGTGGTCACGGGTCCTCCCGGGCGAATGGGGTGAGCTTAGGGGATCAGTTGTCAGATGCCTGATGTCTGTGCGGAAAATGCGGCGCCCCGTGGGGAGCCCTGAACGCGCCCCGGGGAGAGATGGGCGCTCAGCGGCCAGGAACCGATGACCTTCGGACGGGGCGGGGCGAAGCTGCGCTCCGTACTGGTGGTGAGCCCGAGGCCGACGACCGCCTCCGCGAACTTCACCGCCGCGGCGACACCGTCCACCACCGGCACCCCCAGCGCCGCGGCGACCTCCTCCTGGAGCCCGGCCATGCCGCCGCAACCCAGACAGATCACCTCGGCGCCGGCCCGGACGGCGTCACGAGCGGCGTCGATGATCACCTCGACGGTGCGCCCGGCGTCCTCCTCCAGCTCCAGGACGCCGAGGCCGGTGCCCCGGACCGCGGCGCAGCGCTGGAGCAGTCCCGCGGTCAGCAGCCGGTCGCGGATCTGCGGTACGGCACGGTCGAGGGTGGTGACGATGCCGTAGGCGTGGCCGAGCATCATCGCCATCTGGGCGGCGCTCTCGGTGATGTCCAGGACGGGGACGTCCAGCAGCTCCTGGGCGCCCTCCCGGCCCGGCTCCCCGAATCCGGCCATGACCAGCGCGTCGTAGGACAGGTCGAGGGTGGCGAGCCGGTCCAGGACGGCCGCGGCACTGAGATAGCCCTCGAAGTGGCCCTCGATGGACTCGGGCCCCCACAGGGGTTCGGTGGCGATGATCTCGGTGCCCGGGGCGGCGGCCGCGGTGGCGGTGGCGCGGATCGAAGCGGTCATGGAAGCCGTGGTGTTCGGGTTCATGACGAGAAGGCGCATGACGCTCCAGCAATTTGGAGGATTCCACAGAATGGACAGTATGTTTCGCGCAGCAGAACGTAGCTACGGCCACTGGCACCGTCAAGGGATCGCGCCTAGGTGACCGCGCGGCGGCGCACCCCGCGCGACAAAGCAGGCCTGACCGGCACGAACGAGTGTGCGAGAGTCCGTGTGCCGGCGAAAGGGGACCGGTAGGCTGCTCCGGTCGGGCCCGGCGCCCGCACACCCGGCCGAGACCGGTCTGACCCGCCCCGAAAGGAACGCTCCGTGCCGCCGTCCAGCGCCAGCACCTCCGCCTCCGAAGCCAAGCCAGGCGCCAGCGGCGGCGTCCAGTCCCTTGAGCGCGCCTTCGACCTGCTGGAGCGGATGGCCGACGCCGGAGGCGAGGTCGGCCTGAGCGAACTCTCCACCAGCAGCGGGCTGCCGCTCCCCACCATCCACCGCCTGATGCGCACGCTCGTCGCCTGCGGCTACGTCCGCCAGCAGCCCAACCGCCGCTACGCACTGGGCCCCCGGCTGATCCGGCTCGGCGAGAGCTCCTCACGCCTGCTGGGCACCTGGGCCCGGCCGTTCCTGGCCCGGCTGGTCGAGGAGACCGGCGAGACCGCCAACATGGCGCTGCTCGACGGCGACGAGATCGTCTACGTCGCCCAGGTACCGTCCCGGCACGCGGTACGGATGTTCACCGAGGTCGGGCGACGGGTACTGCCGCACTCCACGGGCGTCGGCAAGGCCCTGCTGGCCCACCACGCCCCGGAAGAGGTCCGCGCCCTGCTCGGCCGTACGGGCATGCCCGCCGCGACCGAGAAGACGATCACCGACCCGGACCGCTTCCTCGAAGCGCTCGCCGAGGTCCGCCGCCTCGGCTACGCCGTCGACGACAACGAGCAGGAGATCGGCGTCCGCTGCCTGGCGGTGCCGGTGCCCAACTCCCCCACCTCGGCGGCGATCTCCATCTCCGGCCCCACCGGCCGGGTGACCGAGGCGTCGACGGACAAGATCGTGCCGGTGCTGCAGGACGTCGCGGCGCAGCTGTCGGTGGCGCTCGCGAATCAGACGCCGGCGTAACGGGACCCGACAGGGCCCGCGCGAGCGGGCTGGCTGACGGACTGGCTGGCTGGCTGGCTGGCTGGCTGGCTGCGTACGAAGGCGGTCCGCGCGCGGTCGGCGCGGCGCTCACCACCGGCCGGTGAGCCGGGGCGGCACACCGGCGCGCCGGGCTCCGGTGCGGGGCGCGCGGGGTGGTCAGCGGGCGCGCGGCATCCCGCCGAACCGGTCGATGCCCTCACGCACCTCCGCGAGCGCGGGCGACAGCGCGCTCACCGAGCCGACCGCCCCGGCGATCAGCAGCAGCGAACGACGCAGCCGGGGCACCTCGGGCATCCCGTGACTCACCATCGCGTCCAGGGCGGCCAGCTCGTCGTCGGCGGCCACCCGATCCGGTAACTCCCCAGGAAGAACGGCCAGTTGACGCCGCAGCCGGGCCACCGCCCCGCGCAATTCCTGGACCCGTTGATCGCCCTCGGCCCCGGTCACTCGTCTGTCCTTCTGCAGCTGTTCCACAACGACGGCGTCCTCCCGAGCCGTTGCCCGTTCCGCAATGCGGGCCAGTTAACGCCACTCTGCGCTCATCGCGCCATACGGAGAGCGAAAAAACCGGATCACTGGGTGAATCGGGCTGCTTTGGCCAGAGGCTGACCGTTCCTTATACATTTTTTCCCCGCCGCCCACCCCCCTTCGGGGGGTGGGCGGGTGTAGTGACGCGGGTGCCCACCCCTGATGGGGCGGGGGAGGAGGCGGGGAGGGGGTGGGGAGGGGGCGGGGAGCCGGGTGGGGAGCCGGGTGGGACGGAATGGAGCGGGGCGCGGAAAGCGCCGAGCCGGCACCACGAACGGGGTGGCGCAGGCGTCGGCAGGGGTAGGAAGGAGGCTGGAGCGACGAGAGCCTCGGTGGCGAGGGGCGGGGGTGACGCGAGTGTGGACCAGGGACCCGGCCCGTGCGGAACCCCCGCCCGTCGCCTCAGGAATCCTGCTCCGGCTCCACCGCGTTGCGCCACACCCGGACGTCGATGGTCAGGTAGCTGCTGGGGTCCGACTTCGGTGCGTGGCCCTTGAAGGTGATCAGCGCGAGATGGCCGTACTTGGTGGTGAGGCACATCTGCGCTCCCTTGGAGAACTGCTTGGTCAGGATGGTGTCGGTGAAGCGGGTCTCGTTGCGGCAGGTGGCGAGCGTGCCCTCCTGGCCGGGCTTGAGCAGCACCAGCTTGCCGGTCTCGGTGTCGACCTCGTCGTCCGTGTAGGCGTTGTCCGTGTACGAGAAGTCGATGTCCGCGTCGCTGTCGGTGTTGATCGGGTGGACCGGCTCGTCGGCCAGCGAGATGTGGTAGTCGTCGGGCAGGTTGACGGTCTTGTAGTCGACCGGCTTCGGGTCCTGCACCGGGGCGTCCGGGGCGTCGCCGTCGTCCTCGGAACTCGCGGCCTGGTCCTCGGCGGGCGCCGACGAGGAGTCCTTGTGCGCCGCCTTGCCGCTGCCGGCCCGGTCGGCCTTCTGCTGGGCCCCGTCGCCCTTCATGACGTAGGAGACGAGGCCGCCGCCGACGCCCGCGAAGGCCAGCAGGCAGACCAGCAGCAGGGTCGCGATCAGCCCCATGCCCTTCTTCTTCGTCGGCTGCGGGGCGGGTATGGAGGCGGCGGGGCCGGTCACGGCCGGCCCGGTGGCCGTGACCGCCGGGCCAGTGGGCGTGTCCGTCGGTCCGGTGGGCGTCGGCGCGCCGGTCCCGGCGACGGTCGGGGCGTGCGCCGCCGGGCCGAAGCCGGGCGGCGGGGTCTGCGGGTGGCTCAGCTCGGTCGGCACCGGCGCCGTGGGGTGGGTGGCCGGCTGGGCCGACGGGGCGGGCGGGTTCGGCGGCTGAGCCGGAGCGGCGGCGGTGGGCGCCTCCAGCGGGGGCGGCGGTGACTGCGCGGGCGCGGGCGCGGCGGCACGCGTGGTGATGTCGGCGGCGACGGCGGTGGGCAGCCAGTCCTCGGGGCGGCGCAGCTGCGTCTGCCCGGAGGCCGCACCGCACAGCGCGATCACCTCGGCGACGGACGGCCGGTCCGACACCTCCTTGGACAGGCAGCGGGTCACCAACTCCCGCAGTTCGTCGGGGAGTCCGGTCAGATCCGGCTCTTCGTGGACGATGCGGTAGAGCACCCCGTGCGAGGTGCCCTCGCCGAACGCCGGGGT
The DNA here is from genome assembly GCF_053597915.1 of Streptomyces sp. NPDC001219. Taxonomy (NCBI): domain Bacteria; kingdom Bacillati; phylum Actinomycetota; class Actinomycetes; order Kitasatosporales; family Streptomycetaceae; genus Streptomyces; species Streptomyces sp. NPDC001219. The sequence goes on from NZ_JBSFJF010000024.1 coordinate 103,225, forward strand.
GCCGAGGGCCGCGTAGGCGGCGATCTGGCCGAGCGCGAAGACATCGGTGGCAGGGCTGATGGTGGTGCCCGCGGCCTGCTCGGGTGCCATGAAGGTGGGCGTGCCGACGGTAACGCCGCTGCTGGTCAGGGAGGTGGCGTCGGCGGCGCGGGCGATACCGAAGTCGATGACGCGCGGGCCGTCGGCGGCCAGCAGCACATTGGAGGGCTTCAGGTCGCGGTGCACGATGCCCGCGCCGTGGATGACCTGAAGCGCCTCGGCGATCCCGGCGACCAGCAGCAGCACGGCGGGCGCGGGCAGCTTGCCGTGCTCGGCGATGGCCGCGGAGAGCGAGGGCCCGGGAACGTACGCGGTGGCGAGCCAGGGGCTGGTGCCGTCGGCGTCGCTGTCGATGACCGGCGCGGTGAACAGCCCCTGTACGCGCTGCGCGGACTGCACCTCCTGCTTGAAGCGGCGGCGGAACTCCGCGTCCTCGCTGAACTCGGGGCGGATGACCTTGATGGCCACCGGCCGTCCGCCGGGCGTGTAGGAGAGATAGACCTTGCCCATCCCTCCGGAGCCGAGCCTCGCCGTGAGGCGATAGCCCGCGATCGCCCGCGGATCGTCACCTTCCAGCGGCTGGAAGATTCCGGACGCGCCCGCACTGTTCACCACTACTACGTCCCCCGACTCGAAGAAGGACCGTCGCATGAGCACGACGGCCTGATGTCCGCAACGGGGAAGAACCCTATCCGGCCAGGCGCCACACCTCACATCGACGGCCGGCGCACGCGGCATCTCGTCCGAAGAGCCCCGTTCAGGAAGGGTTTTGACGGTCACGATGCCTCGAAAGCGGGGCCGGTGTGCGGCGCCCAAGAATGGCCTGATGACGCGTCAGAACATGCGTTCCCGTCACCCCCCTTTGGTGTGGGCGGGCACGGTCCGATGCGTATGGCGCGACATGGCGGAGCATTCTCCCTTTCAAGGAAATATCCGGCATATCACTGGATCGGAGAACGCCATGGAACCCAACTCCGGCCCCGACAACGGCTCCCACCCCGCTCGCGTCAGCGTCGTCCAACTCATCTGCCGCGCGTACGGCCTGACGGATGCCTCGGAAATCACGATGGAGCACATAGACCGCTATGTCGCCGAGCGCCGCCGCGCGGAGGAGCGCACCCACCAGCTGCGCGCCCGGTTCCGACCGCACATCCCCCGGCCACGGGCCGCCGGTGACGCGGCCTGATCCGCTCGGCCGCGCCCCGGCGGGCCGCCGGACGCGGTGCCATGAGGTAAGCAGTCCCCATGGCACCGACAGCACCGACAGACCCGCGAGAACAGCCGCACCGGGCCCGGCCGGACGCCCCTGAGGGAGCGCGGAACGCCGGGCGGCCCGAGGGGAGGGTGGCGGGCCTGCTGCTCGCCGCGGGCGGCGGGCGGCGCCTGGGGGGACGACCCAAGGCACTGCTCGACCACCGGGGACGGCCGCTGGTCGAGCACGCCGCGCGGGCGCTGCGGGACGGCGGCTGCGACCCCGTACACATCGTGCTGGGGGCGGCCGCCGCTTCCGTGCGCGAGCGGGCCGGCCTCACGGCGTACGGCGTCTCGGAGAACCCGGACTGGGCCCAGGGCATGGGCTCTTCGCTGCGGGTGGGCCTGGCCGCACTGGCGGATTCCGGGGCGGACGCGGCCCTGGTGTCCCTGGTGGACCAGCCGGGCATCGGCGCCGCCGCGGTGGCGCGGGTGGTGGCCGCGTACGACGGCCGCGGCGCGCTCGCCTCCGCGGCGTACGACGGACGGCGCGGCCATCCGGTGCTCTTCGGCGCCGACCGCTGGGCGGACATCGCGGCGTCAGCGGAGGGCGACCGCGGGGCGCGCGACTACCTCCGGCGGCACGCGGACACCCTCACCCTCGTCGAGTGCGCCGACATCGCCGAGCCGTACGACATCGACACGCCGGAGGATCTTCACCGGCTGGAGTGAGAGCGGACGGCGGGCGGCTGCTTCCAGGCCCGGGGGCGGGAGTAATGGAGAGTGACCGGCGTGGCACCGAGAGCCATTCGATCACCACTTCTGTCGACCCTGAGAGTCTCGACGTCAACAAACCATTGAAGTTCCGCGATAAGGAAACTAGTCTCCACTGGTCAGAAGCGCCCTGAACCCAGACGGCGCCCGCGACCGTATCCGGGAGCCCGCGGCACCCCGTGCCGCCCGGTGTCCCGGCGGCCGTCGGCACCGCCGCTGAATGGAGTGACAGCTCATGTCCGCACCAGCGCCGTCCCCGCTGGCCATCGTCGCAGTCGACCCCGCGCACACCCCCGAACGGCAGGGCGAGGTGCTCACCGACGCCGCGCTCACCTTCGTCGCCGAGCTTCACCGCCGGTTCACCCCGCGCCGCGACGAGCTGCTCGCCCGCCGGGCCAAGCGTCGCGACGAGATCGCCCGGACCAGCTCGCTGGACTTCCTGCCGGAGACCGCGGCGGTCCGCGCCGACGACAGCTGGAAGGTCGCTGACGCACCGGCCGCGCTCAACGACCGCCGGGTCGAGATCACCGGCCCCACGGACCGCAAGATGACCATCAACGCGCTCAACTCGGGCGCCCGGGTCTGGCTCGCCGACTTCGAGGACGCTTCCGCGCCGACCTGGGAGAACGTCATCGGCGGCCAGGTCAACCTCATCGACGCCTACGAGCGCCGCATCGACTTCACCGACGCCGCGTCCGGCAAGTCGTACGCCCTCAAGCCCGCCGAGGAGCTCGCCACCGTCGTGATGCGGCCGCGCGGCTGGCACCTCGACGAGCGTCATCTGCAGTTCGAGGGGCGGCCGGTGCCCGGCGCCCTGGTGGACTTCGGGCTGTACTTCTTCCACAACGCCAAGCGTCTGCTGGACCTCGGCAAGGGCCCGTACTTCTACCTGCCGAAGACCGAGTCGTACCTGGAGGCCCGCCTCTGGAACGAGATCTTCGTCTTCGCCCAGGACTACGTCGGCATTCCCCAGGGCACGGTGCGCGCCACCGTCCTCATCGAGACCATCACGGCCGCCTACGAGATGGAGGAGATCCTCTACGAGCTGCGCGACCACGCCTCGGGCCTGAACGCGGGACGCTGGGACTACCTCTTCTCCATCGTCAAGAACTTCCGTGACGGCGGCGCCAAGTTCGTCCTCCCGGACCGCAACGCGGTCACCATGACGGCGCCGTTCATGCGCGCCTACACCGAACTCCTCGTCCGTACCTGCCACAAGCGCGGTGCGCACGCCATCGGCGGCATGGCGGCCTTCATCCCCAACCGCCGTGACCCGGAGGCCAACGAGAAGGCGCTCGCCAAGGTCAGGAACGACAAGGACCGGGAGGCCGGCGACGGCTTCGACGGTTCCTGGGTGGCGCACCCCGACCTGGTCCCGGTCGCCCGTGCCTCCTTCGACGCGGTGCTCGGCGACAAGCCGAACCAGAAGGACCGCCTGCGTGAGGACGTCTCGGTCTCGGCCGCCGACCTCATCGCCATCGACTCCCTGGACGCCAAGCCCACCTACCAGGGCCTGATCGACGCCGTCCAGGTCGGCACCCGCTACATCGAGGCCTGGCTGCGCGGCCTGGGTGCCGTCGCCATCTTCGGCCTCATGGAGGACGCCGCGACCGCCGAGATCTCCCGCTCGCAGATCTGGCAGTGGGTCGACGCCGGGGTCGTCTTCGAGAACGGCGAGAAGGCCACCGCGGACCTGGTGCGCACGGTGGCCGCCGAGCAACTGGCCGCCATCCGCGCCGAGGTCGGCGAGGAGGCCTTCACCTCGGGCAGGTGGCAGCAGGCCCATGACCTGCTGCTGAAGGTCGCGCTGGACGCGGACTACGCGGAGTTCCTGACGCTGCCCGCGTACGAGCTGCTGGTCTGAGCCGGCTCGGCGTACGTCCCGGTGGTGCCGCGGTTCCGCTCCGGAGCCGCGGCACCACGGCTTCCCGCTCAGCGCCGCCCGCCTCCGGAAGGTTGCCGATGCCCACCGATGCCCTGACGGCGGCGATCGCGGAACTGCCCCTCGTGGACCACCATGTCCACGGCGCGCTCCGCGACGACGTCGACCGCGCCGGACTGGAGCTGATGCTCACCGAGTCCGACCGGCCGGTCCCACCGTGGATGACCCAGTTCGACTCACAGCTCGGCTTCGCGGTGCGCCGGTGGTGCGCCCCTGTCCTCGGTCTCCCCGCTCACGCCACGCCGGACGCCTATCTCGCCCGGCGCGAGGAACTGGGCACGGCGGAGGTCACCCGCCGCCTGCTCGCCGCGTCGGGTGTCGCCCACTATCTGCTGGAGACGGGCTACGGGGGTGCGGAGATCCTCGGCACCGACGGCATGGCGCGGGCCTCCGGACGGCCCGTCGACGAGATCGTGCGACTGGAGTCCGTACTGGAGGACGTGGCCCGTGGCGGGGTGGCCGCGGCGGACCTGCCCGAGCGGTTCCGCGAGACGCTCGCCGCGCGGACCGCCGACGCGGTGGGCCTCAAGAGCATCGTCGCCTACCGGTTCGGCTTCGACTTCGATCCCGGGCGGCCGGCCGACGCCGAGGTGACCGCCGCGGCCGGCCCATGGCTGGCGGAGTGCGCGCGCACCGGGACCGTACGGGTCACCGACCCGGTGCTGCTCCGCTTCGCGCTGTGGTCCGGGGTCGACCGGGGGCTGCCTATCCAGCTGCACGCCGGGTACGGCGATCCGGACGTGGAGCTGCACCGCTGCGACCCGCTGCTGCTCACCCGGTTCCTCCGGAACGTGCAGCCGCACGGGGTCGATCTGCTGCTCCTGCACTGCTACCCGTTCCATCGCAACGCCGGCTATCTGGCGCAGGTCTTCCCGCATGTCTTCTTCGATGTGGGACTCGGGGTGAACCACACCGGCGTGCGCTCCGACGCCGTGCTCGCCGAATCGCTGGAGCTGGCTCCGTTCGCCAAGATCCTGTTCTCCAGCGACGCGTGGGGGCCGCCCGAACTGCATCATCTCGGCGCGCTGTTGTGGCGGCGCGGCATGCTGCGGGCGATGGCGCCGTGGGTCGGCAGCGGCGAATGGGACCTCGACGAGGCGGTCCGGGTGGCCCGGATGATCGGACACGACAACGCCCGCCGGGTCTACGGCCTGGAGGGCCGCGTATGAGCGGCGAGGCCGGTCCGGGCGGACAGGCCCGTCCCGGCTCTCCCGCCCCCGCGGTGCCCCCGCTGCGGTAGGTGGCGGCGTACTCGGCCAGGAAGACGTCTCGGCGACGACCGGCCGCCCGCTCCGGCGCAGTGCGAGGGCGGTGGCGAGTCCGCCGAGGCCGCCGACACCGCTGCCGACGGCGGCAGCTGTGCGCCGCTTCCGGGGCATGACAGCGCGGTACTGTGTCCGTAGTGGATAAGCACTACAAACGTAGTAAAGAGACCGGAAGGACGCACAGGGTGGCACGACGGCGGGAGCAGGTGCTGGACGCGGCGGTCCAGGTGCTGGGGAGCGAGGGGGCGCGGCGGCTGACCTACCAGGCGGTGGACGCCGCGGCGGGCGTCCCCTCGGGTACCGCCTCGAACTACTTCCGTAACCGGGCGGCGCTGATCGACGGCATCGTCGACCACCTCCAGACCCTGGAGCACCGCGACTGGGAGCGCTTCGCCGCGGCCGCCGCCCCGGCCGACACCGGCGAACTCGCCGACAGCGTCGCCCAGTTCCTGCGGCATGCGACCGGCCCCGAGCTGGCCAGGACCGCCGCCCGCTTCGCGCTCTTCCTGGAGGCCACCGCCCGGCCCGAGATCCGGCCGGCGCTCACCCGCGGCCGTGAGGCCGTCCTCGGCTGGGGCGGGGAGTGGCTGCGGCGCTTCGGCTCACCGTCCCCCCGCCGGCACTGCGAGATCCTCTTCGACTACATGGACGGCGTCGCCTTCCACCAACTCGCCTTCCCCGACGAGGACTTCGACCCGGCACCGGGCCTCCGCGAGCTGCTGCGCGGCCTGCTGGGCTGACCCCGCGGGCGCCCGGCCCGTACCCCGGCGGAACGCCCGACGGCCCGCGGAACGCCCGACGGCCCGCGGAACGCCCGACGGCCCGTGAGGGAGCGGCATCCGGCGCTTCCTCACGGGCCGTCGGGCCGCGCCGGTGTCAGTGGGCGGGCGCCGCCGCGGGCTCCCCGGCCTCGTCCGTGGCGCCGGGGGCGGGGAGCGGCGGGGCATCCGCCTCGCCGTGGGCGGCCGCGGTCGTGCCGTCTGCCGGGGCTTCCTCCGCGGTACCCCCGTCCGCCGTCTTCCGCCCGAAGTGGTTGAAGGCGAGGTTGAGGACGATGGCGACCAGACATCCGGTGCTGATGCCGGAGTCCAGGACGACCAGCAGGTCCTTGGGGAGGTGGTGGTAGAAGTCCGGGGCGGCGATCGGGATCAGGCCCACGCCGACGGCCGCCGCGACGATCAGCGCGTTGTCGCCCTTCTCCATCGCGGCGGTGGCCAGCGTCTGGATACCGCTGGCCGCCACCGAGCCGAACAGCACGATGCCCGCGCCGCCGAGGACCGGCAGCGGCACCAGCGAGATCACCGAGGCGGCCACCGGGCACAGGCCCAGCACGATCAGGATCAGCCCGCCGGTCGCCACGACGAAGCGGCTGCGCACCCTGGTCATCGCGACCAGGCCGATGTTCTGGGCGAAGGCGCTGTTGGCGAAGCCGTTGAACAGCGGGCTGAGGGCGGTGCCGAGGGTGTCGGCGCGCAGTCCGCCCTCGATGGTGCGCTCGTCCGCCGGGCGGCCGACGATCCTGCCGAGGGCCAGCATGTCGGCCGTCGACTCGGTCATACAGACCAGCATCACGATGCCCATGCTGACGATCGCGGCGAGGTCGAACTGCGGGGCGCCGAAGTGGAACGGCGTCGGGAAGCCGACCAGGGACGCCTCCGAGAGCGCTGAGAAGTGGGTGATGCCGACGGGTATCGCGATCAGGGTGCCGGCGATCAGGCCGAGCAGGATCGCGATCTGCTGGAGGAAGCCGCGCAGCGTCCGGCGCAGCACCAGCACGATCAGGAAGGTCAGCGCGGCCATCCCGATGTTGGTCAGCGAACCGTAGTCCGGGGCCCGGTCGTTGCCGCCCTGCGACCAGTTGAAGGCCACCGGCAGCAGCGAGACGCCGATCAGGGTGATGACGGTGCCGGTGACCACCGGCGGGAAGAACCGTACGAGCTTGGAGAAGTAGGGGGCGACGAGGAAGCCCAGCACACCGGCGACGATCACCGCGCCGAAGATGACCGGGAGGGCGTCGCCGGGGCCCTGGGCCTTGCCGATGGCGACCATCGGCGTGACACCGGCGAACGAGACGCCGTTGACGAACGGGAGCCGGGCGCCGACCTTCCAGAAGCCGAGGGTCTGGAGGAGGGTGGCGATGCCCGCGGTGAAGAGGCTGGCGCCCATCAGGAAGGCGGTCTCGGTGGCGCTCAGCCCGCAGGCCGGACCCACGATCATCGGCGGGGCCACCACACCCGCGTACATCGCGGCCACATGCTGGAGGCCGCTGGTGAACATCTTCAGGGGCGGGAGGGTCTCATCGACCGGATGCTTCCGGTCCCCCTCCGACTGCTGCCCGGTCATTGCGGCCACTGCGGGCCTCCTTCGTTTTCTGCGTCACCGGGGGCCGGCGAGGCGAGGCTGTCACGGAGGGCGTGCGATGTGGTGCGGGTGCGGGAAGTCGCCTGGTGAGCGTGGTCGGCACGGCGCGCTTGTGGCGCGTGGACGGTGGCTGCCGGGCCTACCGGCCCCGGGGGTACGGGAGTTCCCGCCCCCCGGGGTACGGCGCCTGTGGACCCCGCTCGGGTCCACAGGCCCGGCCGGGAGCCGTCCCTCCCGGCCGAGTCAGGGGTGTGCGTCGGTGGTGTGACCGCGCCGTGGGGGTCAGCCCTCGGCGGCGATACGGGCCAGACGCTGGGCCTCCGCCCGCGCGGTGCGGGCGACGGTGTCCTCGTCGACGTTGCTGAGGTGGTTGTCCTCGACGACCGGCCGGCCGCCGACGAGGGAGAGGGTGACCGGTGCGGCGGCGCCGAAGACCAGCGCGGTGACCGGGTCGGCGATGGAGGAGTGGCCGAGGCCGTCCAGCTTCCACAGCACCAGGTCGGCGAGCTTGCCGGCCTCCAGCGAGCCGATCTCGGACGTCCGGCCGAGGACCTGCGCGCCGCCGTAGGTGCCGAGCCGCAGCGCCTTGCGGGCGTTCAGCGCGGCCTCCCGGTGGGCTCCGAGACGGTTGATCAGCAGGGCGTTGCGCAGCTCGGTGTGGAGTTCGCCGGACTCGTTGGAGGCGGTGCCGTCGACGCCGAGACCGACCGGGACGCCCGCCGCGAGCATGTCGGGGACCCGGGCGATGCCGGCCGCGAGGCGGGCGTTGGAGGACGGGCAGTGCGCGACGCCGGTGCCGGTGCGGGCGAAGGCGGCGATGTCGGAGTCGTTCATGTGGACGCAGTGCGCCATCCACACGTCGTCACCGAGCCAGCCGGTCGACGCGAAGTAGTCGGTGGGGCCCATGCCGAACAGCTCGTGGCAGAACTTCTCCTCCTCCACGGTCTCCGAGCCGTGGGTGTGCAGCCGTACGCCCTTGCGGCGGGCCAGTTCGGCGCCCTGCCGCATGAGTTCGGTGGACACGGAGAACGGCGAGCAGGGCGCGGCGGCGATGTGCACCATCGAGCCGAAGGAGGCGTCGTGGTAGGTGTCGATGGCCTCCTCGGTCGCCAGCAGGGCGCCCTCGGTGGTCTCGACGGCGAAGTCCGGGGGCAGCCCGCCGTCCTTCTCGCTGCGGTCCATGGAGCCGCGGGCCAGGGTGATCCGGGCGCCGATCTCGGCGGCGGCCGCGAGTTCCGCGCCGACGAGGTCGCCGGTTCCCCGGGGGAAGACGTAGTGGTGGTCGGAGGCGGTGGTGACGCCGCCCCTGACCATCATGCCGAGCGAGCCCTGGGTGGCCGCGGCGAGCATCGGGGCGTCGATCCGGGCCCAGGTCGGGTAGAGCGCCACCAGCCAGTTGAAGAGGTTGTGGTCGGTGGCCAGGCCCCGGGTGATCCACTGGTAGAAGTGGTGATGGGTGTTGACCAGGCCGGGCGTGACGAGGTGTCCGGTGCCGTCGATCCGCCGGACCACGTTCGCCAGCCCCTCGGGCGCCTTGCCCGCGCCCACCGACTCGATGACCTGGTCGGCGACGACCACATGGCCGGTGGCGTACTCGGTGTCGTGGGCGTCGACGGTCGCGATGGCGCAGTTCTCGATGACGAGGCGCTGCTTCACCGCGCTGTCAGGGGATGCCGGTGCGGCCATGGTGCGGTTCCTTCTTTCGGTGATGGCGGTGGGCACGGCATGGCCCTAGGGGATTTGAGTGCCGGAGCCGGACGGAGCGGCTGACAGGACCGCTGCCCGTGGGGTGCTCCGGGTGCCGAGGTGGTGGAAGAACAGGTTGAGCACGACCGCGGTCAGGGCTCCGGCGCTGATCCCGGAGCCGAGCACGGTCTGTGCCCAGGCGGGGAAGTCGGCGTAGAAGGTCGGCGCGGCGAGCGGGATGAGGCCCGCCCCGAGCGACACGGCCACCAGGATGATGTTGGAGCTGTCGTCGAGACCGGCCGCGGAGAGCGTACGGATACCGCTGACCGCGATCGAACCGAACAGGACGATACCCGCGCCGCCGAGCACCGGCATCGGCACCAGCGAGACCACCGCGCCCAGTACGGGGAAGGCGCCCAGGACCAGCAGGGTGGCGCCGGCCAGCGCGACGACGTACCGGCTGCGGACCCGGGTCAGCGAGACCACCCCGACGTTCTGCGCGAAGGCGCTGGTCGGGAAGCCGCCGAAGACGGGGCCGAGCAGGGTGGCCAGGCCGTCGGTGCGCAGTCCGCGGGTGAGGGTGGCGCCGGTGGCCGGGCGGTCGCAGATCTCCCCGAGGGCGAGCATGCCGGCCGAGGACTCCGTCATCAGCACCAGCATCACGAGGCACAGCGAGAGGATCGCGGCGGGCTGGAACTCGGGGGCGCCGAAGGAGAACGGGGTGGGCAGCGCGACGACGGGGGCGGCGCGCAGCCCGTCGAGGCTCGCCATCCCGAAGGGCGCCGCGGCAAGGGTGCCGGCGACCAGGCCGATCAGCAGCGCGATCTGCTTGACGAAGCCCCGGGTGAAGCGCTGGACGAGCAGGATCACCACCAGGGTGAAGGCGGCGAGCGCCAGGTACTTCATGGCGCCGAAGTCGGCGGCCTGCTTGTCGCCGCCCTGCGCCCAGCCGACCGGCACGGGCATCAGGGTGACCCCGATGAGGGTGATGACGACGCCGGTGACCAGCGGCGGGAAGAAGCGCAGCAGTCTGCCGAAGAACGGGCCGACGGCGAGGCAGAAGGCCCCGGCGACCATCACCGCCCCGTAGATCGCGGGGAGTTGATGCCCGGTGGCGGTGGTCTCGGCGATGGCGAGCATCGGGGTGATGCCGGCGGAGCTGGCCGCGTTGACGAACGGCAGGCGGTTGCCGGCGAAGCGGCGGAGGCCGAGGGTCTGCACCAGCGTGGCGAGCCCGGCGACGAGCAGGCTCGCGGCGATCAGCCGGGTCCGGCCCGCGGTGTCCAGGCCGACGGCCTGGCCGACGATGAGCGGAGGGGTGACGACACCGGCGTACATGGCCGCGATGTGCTGAAGCGCGGCGGGGACGAGCCGTCGGGCCGCCGGCCTCTCGTCCACCGGATGGACCGGGGACGCGGGGTGGTGCGGGTCGTGCGGGTGCTGTGCCATGGGTCGTTCCCCTCAGGATGTGCGTTCCCCTCCCCGCTGCGGGGTGGGGAGGGGAACGCACGGCACGGCGTTGCGTCGGAGCCGCTCAGAGGTTCGTCAGATCCACCGGGATCTCGGGCTCGACACCGTCGCGCAGAACAGTGGCTTCGATCAGGCCGTACGGGCGGTCGGCCGCGTAATAGACAGCTCCTTCGGCGGTATCGTTCTTGAGCCCGAACGGCTCCAGATCCACCAGGAAGTGATGCTTGTTCGGGAGCGAGAAGCGGATCTCGTCGACCTCCGAGCGGTGGTTGATCACGCGCGCGCCCATCTGGTACAGGGTCTGCTGGAGCGAGAGGCTGTAGGTCTCCGCGAAGGCCTGCAGCATGTGCTTCTTGACCTGCTCGTACGAACGCTCCCAGTTCGGCATCCGCTGCTCGTCGTCGGTCCAGTTGAACCGCCAGCGGCCGGACACCTCGGTGGCCAGGATGCGGTCGTAGGCCTCCTTGAGGGTCGTGTACTTGTCCTTGATGTAGCCCCAGAACTCCGAGTTGGTGGAGTTCATCACCACCAGGTCCTTGAGGCCGGAGATGACCTGCCACCGCTCACCGTCGTAGGTGATCTCGGTGAGCCGGGTCTCCTGGCCCTTGCGGACGAAGGAGTGCTGGACCTCGTCGGCGCCGATGAAGCGGGAGTTGGCGTCGGAGCCGGCGATCCGCTCCCAGGCGTACTCCTCGATCCGGATACGGGCCCGGTGGATCGGCTCCTGGCTGGTGACGAAGTGCCGGGCCAGGTGGATGCCGAACTGCTCGGCCGACTCGATCCCGTGCTCCTTGGCGAAGGCGTACACGGTGTTCTTGGTCGTGTCGGTGGGCAGGCAGTGGGCGTTGGAGCCGGAGAGGTGGACCTCCTCCAGGTCGCCGGAGAGCGACACCGAGACGTTCAGGTCCTTGATGTGGTGGGTGTCGCCGTCGCGGGTGATCTTGACGACGCGGTTCTCCGCTTTGCCGTACTGGTTCTGTCCGAGCATCACAGGGCGGGCCGGGCGGGAGTCGGCGGCGCGGGCCGGGCGGGATCGGTCAGTCATGTCGGTGCTAGCTCCCTCGGTATACGGAGTAGCCGAACGGGTTGAGCAGCAGCGGTACGTGATAGTGCTCGCCCGGCTGGACGGCAAAGGTGATTGCCACCTCCGGGAAGAAAGCTCCGCTGTCCCTTACGCGGGGGGCGTCCTGCTGTTCCTCGGCTTGCTGGTGTGAAGCGCGGTGCTTGTTCGAAACGCGGTGCTTGTTCGAAACGAAGTACTCCTCGACGGCGAAGTCGAGGCGTACATGGGTGGTGCCGGCCGGCAGCTCCGGCAGGTCCTTGCAGCGTCCGTCGGCGTCGGTGGTGGACGCGCCGTGGGCGGTCCAGGCGCCGTCGCCGCCGGAGCGCACCGAGAGCGTGAGGGCGACACCCTCCGCGGGGCGGCCCACGCTGGTGTCCAGGATGTGGGTGGACACCGACGTCGGTGCAGCCGTCTCGCCGCTCATGCTGCGTCTCCTTCTGCGTTCTCCGCGATACGGGTCAGCCGGATGCGGTTGATCTTGCCGAGTTCGGTACGAACGATCTCTCGTTCCTGTTGCGGCGTGTGGTCGATCCGGTTGCGGACCGCGTCACGCATCTGCTCCCCGGTGCGGCCGGAGGCGCAGATCAGGAAGACGTGCCCGAACTTCTCCTGGTAGGCCAGGTTGAGTTCGAGCATCTCCGCCTTCAGCGCGTCGGAGGCGCCCGCCATGCCGCTCTGCTCGCGGTGTGAGGTGGGGTCGCCCGGCTTCGGCCGGCCTATGGGCGGGTGCCCGGCCATCGCCTCGGCCAGGTCGTCCGCGGTCAGCTCCGCCATGGCGGCGTCGCTCGCGGCGAACAGGGCGTCGGTGGTGGCGTAGGGGCGCCGGGCGAGTAGCCGCTCGCCCCATGCCCGGCTGGCGCACACCTCGTGCAGTGCGGCGCGTGCCGTACCGTCGTCGGCGGTGTTGAACCGGGTGAGCCCCGCCGGGGGCACGGGGGTGTCCCCCGGCGGGCGTGGTGAACGCGAAGACACGGGAAGCCTCCGTGGCCTGGTGGTGCTGGACAGCTCTGCTTGGCTGGAAACAGCTAAGACCCCTGGCAACATAACGTCAACACTTTGTTGAAAAGTCGGCCACACAATGGCCACCTTCCGGTGCCGCACGACGGCGGCCCCGGCAGCCGGAACGAGCCGGGAACGACCACCCTCAGTCGGCGTCCTTCGCGGCGTTCTCCCTGTTCAGGTAGTTGTAAACGGTGAAGCGACTCACCCCGAGGGCGCCGGCGACCGTCTCCACGCCGTGCCGGACCGAGAAGGCGCCGCGGGACTCCAGAATCCGTACGACCGACTGCTTGGTCTTGCGGTCCAGCTCCGCCAGCGGCACCCCGTGCCGGCGCTGGAGCTCGGCGAGGATGTGGTCGAGCGAGTCCGACAGATGCGGGAGCCGTACGGCCACCCGGTCCCGGCCCTCCCAGGCCAGCACGACGTCGTCGCCCTCGGCCTGGTCCGGCGCGACCATCTGTCCACCCATCGCGTCGACCAGCGGCTTGACCGCCTGGACGAAGGGGTGGTCGGCGGGATCGGTCATGTCGCGCCCCCCTCGCCCCGTCCGGCCCCGCCGATGACGTTGACCTGGAGGGAGACCCGGGTGGCGCCCGCCCGCAGGGACTCGCGTAGCAGGGCGTTCACCGCGCCGAGCACCTGGTCGGCATCGCCCTCGGCCGTGTTGCCGAACGGGCCGACGTCCACGGCGTCCAGCTCGGCGCCCGTGACGACGTCCCGTGCCACCACCGCATGCGCCGGCGCCTCGTCCAGGTCGAACGGCTCCGTCGTGAATTCCACTCTCAATCGCACGTCGTTCAACCTACGCGCGGTTGGGCCCGGCCACCAGAAATCGCCCCGGAGCCCTCTTGACAGCCTCCGAAGCCAGCAGGCAATGTTCCATTAAGCAGAAAAACAGTTCCACTATCCGGAAGGGCGCCGCCGTTATGGGTTTCCCGGACACGCGCTTCAACGTCAACCTGTCGATTCTGTTCACCGAACTTCCCCTCCTGGAGAGGCCGGCGGCCGCGCGGGCGGCGGGTTTCACGGCGGTGGAGCTGTGGTGGCCGTGGGTGGACGCCCCGGTGCCGGAGCAGGCGGAGCTGGACGCCCTGCGGGAGGCGCTGGACGACGCGGGAACGCGGCTGGTGGGGCTGAACTTCTACGCCGGACGGCTGCCGGGCCCGGACCGGGGCGCGCTGTCGGTGCCGGGCGAGGAGTCGGCGCGGTTCCGGGCCAATGTGCCGGTGGCGGTGGAGTTCGCGCGCTCGCTGGGATGCACCTCGTTCAACGCGCTGTACGGCAACCGCGTCGAGGGCGTCGACCCGGCCGAGCAGGACCGGCTGGCGCTGGAGAACCTCACGTTCGCCGCACGGGCGGTGGCGGAGGTGAACGGCACCCTGCTGATCGAGGCGCTCAACGCGCCCGAGTCGCCGGACTGCCCGATCGTCAGCGCCCCCAGGGCCGTTGAGGTCGTGGACGCGGTGAACGCGACGACCGGCCTGGACAACGCCCGCTTCCTGATGGACCTCTACCACCTGTCGATGAACGGTGAGGACCTGGACGAGGTCATCGACCGCCACACCGCGAAGACCGCGCATGTGCAGATCGCCGACAACCCCGGCCGCGGCGCCCCCGGTACCGGCACGCTCGACCTCGCCGGCCTGCTCGACCGCCTGGTCAAGGCGGGGTACGACGGCTGGGTCGGCCTGGAGTACAAGCCCGGCGACGGCCCGAGTGCGGAGGCCTTCGGCTGGCTCCCGGCCGACCGGCGCGCCGCCCGCTCCTGACCCGTCGCCCGCTCCCCGAAAGAGGCACCTGATGAGCAGTCTTCCCAAGGTCGCGTGGATCGGTCTGGGCATCATGGGCTCGCCCATGGCCGAGAACCTGATCAAGGCCGGCTACCCCGTCACCGGCTACACCCTGGAGCCCGAGAAGCTCCAGCGGCTGGCCGACAACGGCGGACGGGCGGCCGGTTCGGTGGCCGAGGCGGTCGCCGACGCCGACGTCATCATCACCATGGTCCCCGCCTCCCCCCAGGTCGAGGCCCTCGCCTACGGCGACGACGGCATCCTCGCCCACGCCCGGCGCGGAGCCCTGCTGATCGACATGTCCTCGATCACCCCCCAGACCTC